>NZ_JBHUWW010000021.1:0-83652 GCF_042669755.1 Kitasatospora sp. NPDC057223
CAGCGGCGCGGGCCGCGGCGCGAGCGCCCCGCCGCCGCCCCCGCCGCCGGGCCTGCGCGCCGGAGCGGACCAGTCCGCCCCGCCCGCGCCGGTACCGCCCGCCCCGCAGACGCCCCAGGGCGCCCCGGGGGGCGCATCCGGCGCCGCGGTCGCCTACCAGGCGACCCAGCTCGCCCACGGGATCGACCAGCTGCCCGGCGGCCCCGGCCTGCCGCAGCCCGGTCCGGGCATGGCACCGGTCGGCTACGGCTACCCCGGCGCCGCGTCACCCGGCGCGCCGGGCCCGGCCGTCGCACCCGCCGCGATGGCGCCCCTCCCGGCGCCGCCCGCCCCCGTCCCGGGCGTCCCGGTGGTGGGCCCCGGCTACTTCGCCGCGCTCAGCTACCGGGCCCCGGACGGCTCCGAGCAGAAGCTGCTCCAGCGCAGTGAGCCGGGCACCCCGCACCCCGAGTGGAAGATCCTCCAGGAGCTGCGCCGGCTGAACGTGCCGCCGGAGCAGGTGCTGGAGCTCTACACCGAGCTGGAGTCCTGCGACCTGCCGGGCGGCTACTGCGCCCGGATGGTCCGTGCGTCCTGGCCGAACGTCCGCCTCACCCACACCGCGGCCTACGGCCGTGACCAGCAGGCCCGGCAGACCGGCATGGCCCACCTGCTGGACCACCTGGACGAGCTGCACCAGCTGGCCGCCGCCCCGCAGCGCCCGCGCCCCGTCCGGGTGCCGCCGCCAACGCCCGGCAGCATCGCGCCGCTGCCGCCGCTCCCGCCGCAGCAGCTGGCGGCGGAGCTGGGCCAGGCCTTCGGACCGGCCGTGTTCCGCTTCGAGCAGCGGGCCGTCTCCCGGCAGGGCGTGCCGGAGCTGGTCGCCCAGACCCTGATGTGGGCCGGCCTGCCGCGTGACTTCGGACCGTTCTTCTGGGCCCAGGCACAGGAGGGCCGCCCGATCCCGACGCTGGCCGAGCTGGCCGCCGAGCGCGGGATCCACGGCGGACCGGACTTCGGCGGCTACCTGGTGCTCGGCAACGACTACGGACGCCAGCTGTGCGTGCAGTACGGCACGGCGGCCGTGGTCGCGGTCGACCTGGAGGGCGGCGGCGAGCCGCCCCGCTTCGTCAACACCGGGGTGCCGGAGTTCGTCCGCTCGCTGGCCCTGCTGGGCCGGATGTGGCGGCTGCGGTTCTCGCTCACCCCGGACCAGGCGGGCCGTTGGACCACGGACTTCCAGGTGCAGCTGGCCGCGATCGACCCGGCCGCGCTGCAGTCGGCGGACACGTGGTGGGCGGTCCTCCTCGAACAGTTCTGGGACGGTCTGCTCTGAGGGATCGCCGCAGGTGGGAGGGGTCGTCGCGGTCGGCAGGGCGACCCCTCGGGCGGGTCGGTACGGCGGAGCCTCGTTGGGGTTTCGCCACGATCTGCGCAAAATAGGTCAAGAGGATGGGCCTATCCGGGCCGGTTCCCGCACCATGTCCAGAAGCGTCCGCGTCCGGCGTCCGCGCCCGGGCGTCCATGTTCCGAGCCGGCCCGGCTCCGGGCGCCGCAGCCCGTGACACGAGGGGAAGAGCCCATGAGCGATGCCGTCTCCCAGTACGGCTTCACCGCTGCCCGGCGTGGCTACGCGCCCGAGCAGGTCGACCGCACCCTGTCAGCGCTGACCGCGCAGCGGGACGAGTCGTGGGAGCGGCTGAGCGTCCTCGGTGCGGGCCTGCGCGAGATGGAGAAGCGGCTCGCCGAGTTCGTCGAGGCCGCCGCCGACGCACCCGAACCCGACTACGCGCTGCTCAGCGAGCAGGCCGCCGGCCTGGCCGTCAGCGCCGATAACGAGGCCCGCGCCGTGCGCGAGGCCGCCGAACGCTTCGCCGAGGACACCCGCGACGAGGTCTACGAGGCGGGCCAGGCCCTGGCCCGTGCGGCCAAGGAGTACGCCACCGCCGTCCGGGCCGAGGCCGACCAGGCCACCCGGCGCAGCGAGGAACGCACCCGCGCCGAGGCCGAGAAGCTGCGCGGCGAGGCCGACCGCGAGGCCCGCGGGGTCCGGGACGCCGCCACCGCGTACGCCGCCGGAGTGCGGGTCGCCGCCGCCGAGGCCTCCGAGCGGGCCGAGGCGAGGCTGGCCGAGCTGCGCCGCAGCGCGGACGAGGCCTTCGCCGCCGCCGTGGCCGAGGAGGAGGCGAAGGACGCCGCCGTCGCGGTGACGGCCGAGCGCCGGCTCAAGGAGGCCGAGCAGTACCGCGAGACGGTGATCGGCCAGGTCAAGCAGTCCGACGCGGAGGCACAGGCCAAGGCCGACCAGCTGATCGACAAGGCCCGCCGGGAGGCGCAGGCGATCAACGCGGCGAGCGAGAAGGAGCAGGCCGAGTCCGCCGCCCGCCACGAGGTGGTGCAGCAGCACCTGGACCACATCAAGGGCACGCTGGCCTCGCTCACCGGTGCGGCGGTCGGCGCGATCGAGCCCGACCAGACGCCGGTGGACGCGAAGCCGGCCGCGATCGCCCCGCCGGTCGACCCGGACGCGGACACCGGCGAGATCGCCGTGGTCGCCGATGCCGTGCCCGCTCACGCCGTGCCCGGTGACGCCGTGGCCGGTGACGCCGACGTGGCGCCGTCCGACGCCACCACCGTCCTGCGCATCACCGTGCCGGCCGCCCCCGGGCCGGCTCCCGTGCCCGACTTCGTCCCCGGGCCGGTGTCCGCCGCCCCGCCGGCGCCCGTACCGCCCGCCCCGGCTCCCGCCGTGCCCCCGGTGCCCGCTCCCGGCGCCCCGCCGAGGCCGGCCGCCGCGCCGGAGCAGGCGGCGGCTCCTCCGGAGGTGGAGACCCGGATCATCCCGAAGATCGTCATCGTGGACGACGGCTCCGACTACGCCACGCCCCACACCGTCCACCGCCGTACCTGACCTCGGCACCCGGCGGCCGGCGGGGCTACAGCACCTCGACCGTCCCGCCGGTCAGCCGCCGCCGGCAGTCCAGGACGTACCGGGAGTGCGTCGCCACGGCGTCGTAGTCGAACTCGTCGTGGTCGGCGAGCAGCACCACGGCGTCGGCCCCGGCGAGCTCCTGCGGTGTCGCCTCCACCCGCCGGACGGCGGCGAAGGGGTCGCCGTGCAGGTCGTGCTCGGGTGCCCGCTGGCCCGGGACGACGGGCTCCGGGGCGTGCACCCCGACCACCACGTGCGGGTCGGCGGCCCGGACCTCGGCGCCCATCCGGGTCAGCAGTTCGGCGATCCGGGCGGCCGGGGTCTCGCGGGCGTCGCCGGTGTTCTTCTTGTACGCGAGCCCGAGCAGCAGCACCCGGGAGCCCTTGACCGAGCGCTGCCGTTCGTTCAGGGCCTCCGCGAGCCGGCGCACCACGTAGTCGGGCATGTGGCTGTTCACGTCGTTCGCCAGCTCGACGAAGCGGAACGACTGTCCGAGCGCCCGCTCCACCCGCCAGGAGAGGTAGGACGGGTCGATCGGCAGGCAGTGCCCGCCCACCCCGGGACCCGGGGTGAACCGCAGGTAGCCGAACGGCTTGGTGGAGGCGGCGTCGATCGCCTCCCAGACGTCGATGCCGAGGTCGTGCGCGAACATCGCCAGCTCGTTGACCAGCGCGATGTTCACATGCCGGAAGGTGTTCTCCAGCAGCTTGGTCAGCTCGGCCTCCTTGCAGGAGGACACCGGCACCGTCCGCTCCACCAGCTGCCCGTAGAAGGCCTCGACCGCGGCGAGCGCCGCCGGGTCGACGCCCGACACCACCTTCGGGGTGTTCTCCAGCCGCCAGTGCGGGTTCCCGGGGTCGATCCGCTCGGGGCTGTAGCCGAGGTGGAAGTCCGCGCCGGCGGTCAGGCCCGAGCCCTCCTCCAGCAGGGGGGCGACCAGCTCCT
Source organism: Kitasatospora sp. NPDC057223 (assembly GCF_042669755.1). Classification (NCBI taxonomy): domain Bacteria; kingdom Bacillati; phylum Actinomycetota; class Actinomycetes; order Kitasatosporales; family Streptomycetaceae; genus Kitasatospora; species Kitasatospora sp. NPDC057223. Next base: position 3,857 of record NZ_JBHUWW010000021.1, read on the forward strand.
CGGTCGTTCCCGGGTAGGTGGTCGACTCCAGCACCACCGTCGCGCCCGGCCGCAGGTGCCGGGCCAGCAGCCCGGCCGAGGCCTCGATGTACGAGAGGTCGGGGGCGCCGTCGCGCAGCGGCGTCGGCACGGTGATCACCGCGACGTCGAAGCCGGCCACGTCCGCCGGGTCGGCCGACGGCAGGTAGGCGCCGCTCTCCAGCAGCGGCCGCAGCCGGGCGGCGGGGATGTCCTCGACGTACGACTCACCGACCGCCAGCCGCTTGATCCGCCGCTCGTCCACGTCGTACCCGACGACCCGGTGCCCCACCTCGGCCGCGCGGACGGCCAGCGGCAGCCCCACGTAACCCTGACCGGCGATGACCACGCGCATGACGAAGTCCCCCCTCCATCGCGTGCCGCCCACGCCAGGTTCGGGGCAGCCCCAACACCGCGTTCACGAACAGCGTAGGGAGCGGGCCGGGTCACCGCCGGGCTTCGCACAAAGAGCCGGACGGCTCGGGCCGGTCCGGACAGCGAAGGGGCCGAGACCCGTGGCGCCCTCCAGGAAAGGGCGCCACGGTTCCCGGCGCTTGGGCGGGCGCCCCCACCCAGGGTCGCCCGGCCTCGCATCCCGACCCCCATCGGGCTGCGACTGTGCCTGCTGCAGCCATCCCCCACGGTTGGGTGCGGCGGGCACATTCACCATGCTGCGCGATCTCCATGGACGGCCAGTGACAGGAGTATGTCCATTTCGTGGCATTCATCAACCTGTCACGAACGAACGACCGGCCGTGCCGGGACGGGTGCGCCGCGTGAGCGTCGGCGGTCCGGCGTACGCTGGAGACCCCCGGTCGCATCGCGTGCCGGGCCGTTCGCGTTGCCCGGCCGGCCCTTCGGCGCCAGGGCACTCCAGCTACGGGACGAAGAAGAGACGCCACATGAGCCTGACCGGACTGCTCGATGTCGTCGCGCGGGACGCCGCCCTCGCCGAGGCGATCGAGGCCGCCACCGCCACCGGCGCCGCTGCCGGAGCACGCCAGCACCTGGACCTGGTCGGCCCGCCCGCCGCCCGCCCGTTCGCCGTCGCCGCCCTGGCCCGCGCGCTGGCCGGCCAGGCCGCCGACGAGCGGGGCCGCCCCGTCCTCGCGGTCACCGCCACCGGCCGCGAGGCCGAGGACCTGGCGGCCTCGCTGCGCTCGCTGCTGCCCGCCGACGCGGTGGCCGAGTTCCCCGCCTGGGAGACGCTGCCGCACGAGCGCCTCTCGCCGCGCTCGGACACCGTCGGGCGCCGGCTGGCCGTGCTGCGCCGGATCGCCCACCCGCGGGCCGACGACCCGGCGGCCGGGCCCGTCCAGGTGATCGTCGCGCCCGTCCGCTCGGTGCTCCAGCCGCAGGTGAAGGGCCTGGCCGAGCTGGAGCCGGTGGCCCTGCGGCGCGGCGGGTCGCACGACCTGTCGGAGGTCGCCCGCCGGCTCGCGGCGGCTGCCTACGCCCGGGTCGAACTCGTCGAGAAGCGCGGCGAGTTCGCCGTCCGCGGCGGCATCCTGGACGTCTTCCCGCCGACCGAGGAGCACCCGCTGCGGGTGGAGTTCTGGGGCGACGAGGTCGAGGAGATCCGCTACTTCAAGGTGGCCGACCAGCGCTCGCTGGAGATCGCCGAGCACGGCCTGTGGGCGCCGCCCTGCCGCGAGCTGCTGCTGACCGACGCCGTCCGGGCGCGGGCCGCCGAGCTGGCGGTGTCGCACCCCGAGCTGGGCGAGATCCTCGACAAGATCGCCCAGGGCATCGCGGTGGAGGGCATGGAGTCGCTGGCCCCCGTCCTGGTGGACGACATGGAGCTGCTGCTCGACGTCCTGCCGCCCGGCAGCATCACCGTGGTCTGCGACCCCGAGCGGGTCCGCACCCGGGCCGCCGACCTGGTCGCGACCAGCCAGGAGTTCCTGCTCGCCTCCTGGGTCGCCGCCGCGGCCGGCGGGGAGCGCCCGATCGAGGTCGAGGCGATCGACGTCTCCGCCGCCTCGCTCTGGTCGCTCGCCGACGTCCGCGAGCACGCGGCCGGCATCGGCCTGCCCTGGTGGTCGGTCAGCCCGTTCGCCACCAGCGACTCCTCCGTGAGCTCCGTCCTTGCCCGCGGCGGAGCCGCTGATGAGTACAGCGACACCAACACCCTCACCCTCGGCATGCACGCGGTGGAGGCCTACCGGGGTGACACCGCCCGCGCCATCGCCGACGCCAAGGAGCGCCTCGCCGCCGACTGGCGGGTCGTCATGGTGACGGAGGGCCACGGCCCGGCCTCCCGGCTCGCCGAGGTGCTCGGCAACGAGGGCATCGCGTCCCGCCTGGTCGCCGACCTCTCCGAGGCCCCCACCCGGGACGTCGTGTACGTGTCCTGCGGCTCGATCGAGCACGGCTTCGTCGACGAGACGCTCAAGCTCACCGTCATCACCGAGACCGACCTGTCCGGCCAGAAGTCCTCCACCAAGGACATGCGCCGGATGCCGTCCCGCCGCCGCAACGCCATCGACCCGCTGGCCCTGGCGGCCGGCGACTTCGTCGTCCACGAGGCGCACGGCGTCGGCCGGTACGTCGAGATGGTGCAGCGCACCGTCCAGGGCGCGACCCGCGAGTACCTGGTGCTGGAGTACGCCCCCGCCAAGCGCGGCCACCCCGGCGACCGCCTCTTCGTGCCGACCGACCAGCTCGACCAGGTCACCAAGTACGTCGGCGGCGAGGCCCCCACCCTGCACCGGCTCGGCGGCGCCGACTGGGCGAAGACCAAGCAGCGCGCCAAGAAGGCCGTCCGCGAGATCGCCGGCGACCTGATCAAGCTGTACTCGGCCCGGATGGCCGCCCCCGGCCACACCTTCGGCCCCGACACCCCCTGGCAGCGCGAGCTGGAGGACGCCTTCCCGTACGCGGAGACGCCCGACCAGCTCACCACCATCGCCGAGGTCAAGGCGGACATGGAGAAGTCCGTCCCGATGGACCGCCTGATCTGCGGCGACGTCGGCTACGGCAAGACCGAGATCGCGGTCCGGGCCGCCTTCAAGGCCGTGCAGGACGGCAAGCAGGTGGCGGTGCTGGTGCCGACCACGCTGCTCGTCCAGCAGCACTTCTCCACCTTCGCCGAGCGGTACGCCAACTTCCCCGTCGTCGTGAAGGCGCTGTCCCGGTTCCAGAGCGACGCCGAGGCGAAGGCCGTCCTGGAGGGCCTGTTCGAGGGCTCGGTGGACGTCGTCATCGGCACCCACCGGCTGTTCTCCTCCGAGACCAGGTTCAAGGACCTCGGTCTGGTCATCGTCGACGAGGAGCAGCGCTTCGGCGTCGAGCACAAGGAGCAGCTGAAGAAGCTCCGCGCCAACGTCGACGTGCTGACCATGTCGGCCACCCCGATCCCGCGCACCCTGGAGATGGCGGTCACCGGCATCCGCGAGATGTCCACCATCACCACCCCGCCGGAGGAGCGGCACCCGGTGCTGACCTTCGTCGGCCCGTACGACGAGAAGCAGATCTCGGCCGCCATCCGGCGTGAACTCCTGCGCGAGGGACAGGTGTTCTACATCCACAACCGGGTCGAGTCGATCGACAGGGCCGCCGCCCGGCTCAAGGACCTCGTCCCCGAGGCCCGGATCGCCACCGCGCACGGCCAGATGGGCGAGAACCTGCTGGAGAAGGTCGTCGTCGACTTCTGGGAGAAGGAGTTCGACGTCCTGGTCTCCACCACCATCGTCGAGTCCGGCATCGACATCTCCAACGCCAACACCCTGATCGTCGAGCGCGGCGACACCTTCGGCCTCTCCCAGCTCCACCAGCTGCGCGGCCGGGTCGGCCGCGGCCGCGAACGCGGCTACGCCTACATGCTCTACCCGCCGGAGAAGCCGCTCACCGAGACCGCCCACGAGCGCCTCGCCACCATCGCCCAGCACACCGAGATGGGCGCCGGCATGTACGTCGCCATGAAGGACCTGGAGATCCGCGGCGCCGGCAACCTGCTCGGCGGGGAGCAGTCCGGGCACATCGCGGGCGTCGGCTTCGACCTCTACATGCGGATGGTCGGCGAGGCCGTCGCCGAGTTCCGCGAGTCGCTCGCGGGCGGCGGCGCGGAGCCGGAGGAGGAGCCGCTCGACGTCAAGATCGAGCTGCCCGTCGACGCCCACGTCCCGCACGACTACGCCCCCGGCGAGCGGCTGCGGCTGCAGGCCTACCGCTCGATCGCGGCGGTCAACTCCGAGGACGACATCGTCCACGTCCGCGAGGAACTCACCGACCGGTACGGCAAGCTGCCCGAGGCCGTCGAGAACCTGCTGCTCGTCGCCGCCCTGCGGCTGTACGCGCGGCGCTGCGGCATCGGCGACATCACCCTGGCCGGCGCCAACATCCGGTTCGGCCCGGTGGAGCTGCGGGAGTCCCAGGAGCTGCGCCTGAACCGCCTCTACCCGCGCAGCCAGGTCAAGGCCACCGCCCAGCAGATCCTGGTGCCCCGCCCGGCCACCGGGCGGATCGGCGGCAAGCCGCTGGTCGGCCGCGAACTGCTCGCCTGGTGCAGCGAGTTCCTGTCGGCGATGTTCGACGACCTGGCGGGCGGCAAGCGCTGACCCGTCCGGCCTCCGGGCCCGCCGTCCCCCCTCTTCGCGCGGGGCGGCGGGCCCGTGCGTTGCGGCTACTCGCCGGTGGAGCCGTCGATGTTCTCGCGCAGCAGGTCGGCATGGCCGTTGTGGCGCGCGTACTCCTCGATCATGTGGGTCAGGACGTAGCGGAGCGTGAACTCGTCCTCCTCGTAGTGCCCGAGGACGTCCAGCGACGGCGCGGCGTCCACGATCGCGCGGGAGCGCGCACACGCCTCCCGCCACACCGCGAACGCCTCGTCCGGGTCGGCCTCGTCCACGGTGAACTCGGCGAAGCCGCCGTCCGGCAGCCGCCCCCAGTAGCTGGGCGCCTCCTCACCGTTCATCCCGTTCCGGAACCAGCCCCGCTCGACCTCCGCCAGGTGCCTGACCAGTCCGAGCAGCGACATCCCGGACGGCGCGACGGCCTGCGCCCGCAACTGGCCGGCGCTCAGCCCGGCACACTTCATCTCCAGCGTCTCGCGCTGGTAGTCCAGGAAGCCGGTCAGCGACTCGCGCTCACCGGCCACACGCGAGGGTTCGGTCCTGCCGATGGGGTCCATCGGGCGATTGTGCCCACCCCGGGCCGGCCGGGCGACCTGATTTCACCTCAGGCCCCGGGGCGGGCCGTGGCCGCCCGGGGCACCTGCGGCCCGCGGTACGGCAGGGTCCGGCTGAGGACGGGGTTGGTGGTGGTGCTCCCGAACCGGGCCAGTGCGTCGACGAGTTCCTCCAGGTGGGACATCGACGTGGCCGCCACCTTCAGGACGTAGCAGTCGTCCCCGGTGGTGCGCAGGCACTCCAGGATCTCCGGGCGCTCCGAGAGCAGGCGGCGCAACGGCTCGTGCCTGGTCCCCGGGTACTTCAGCCGGACCACCGCCAGCACGGCGTACCCGGTCCGCTCCAGGTCCACCTCCGCCCGGTACCCGGTGATCACCCCGGCCGCCTCCAGCCGCCGCACCCGCTCCGTCGTCGCCGACGCGCTCAGGTTCACCCGCCGTGCCAACTCCGTGAACGCGATCCGCCCGTCCTGCTGGAGCTCCGCCAGGATCGCCCAGTCCGTCGCGTCAAGACTCTCGGTCATCCGCCCACATTACCGGCGGATCCACGGCCGAACCGGCCCTGAACAGGCCGGAATCCCTTCTGGCCGCCCGGCCCGCCTCACTAGGCTCACAGTCGTGAAGATCGGCGTGAACATCCTCAACTTCGGCCCCGGCGCGGACCCGGGGGTCCTGCGGGACTGGGCCCGGACGGTGGAGGGCCTGGGCTTCGACCTGCTGATGGTCTCGGACCACATCGCCATCACCCCCGACGTCGCCGAACGGTATCCGGCGCCCTTCTACGAGCCCTTCACCACCCTGTCCTGGCTGGCCGGCCTCACCACCCGGGTCCGGCTCGGCACGACCGTCCTCATCGCCCCCTACCGGCACCCGCTGCTCACCGCCCGGATGGCCGCCAACCTGGACCAGCTCAGCGGCGGCCGGCTGGTCCTGGGCGTGGGGGTGGGCTGGGCACGGCAGGAGTTCGCCGCCCTCGGCATCCCGTTCGAACAGCGGGGACGACTGACCGACGACCACCTGCGGGACATCCGGGCGGCCTGGACGGACACCGCCTCCTACGGCGACCGGAGGATCCCGCTCTGGGTCGGCGGCAATAGCGAGGCCGGGCTTCGGCGGGCCGTCCGGCTCGGCGACGCCTGGCACCCGCTGCGGTGCACCGTGCCGTGGCTGCGCGAAGCCGCGGGCCGACTGCGGGCCGCCGCGGACGAGCAGCAGCTCCCCGTGCCCGCACTGGCCCCCCGGATCGCGCTCAGGCCCACCGCGGCACCCGTCGGCGGCCCGGCCCGGCTGGCCGGCGAGGGCACGATCGACCAGATCATGGACGACCTCGAACAACTGCGGCTGCTGGGCGCCGGGACCGTCGTCCTCGACCCCTACGGCGGCGACCCCGACGAGACCCTCCACCCGCAGGCGGCCTGGCAGGCACTCGCCACCGTCGCCGCGCACTTCTACCCGCCCTGCACCAGAACGGAGCCGTCATGACCACTCCCGACGACCACACCCTCCTCCGCCGGGCCATCGCGCTCGCCGCCGTGGCACGCGCGGGCGGCAACCCGCCGTTCGGATCACTGCTGTCGGGCCCGGACGGAACCGTCCTGGCCGAGGAGCACAACACCACCCTCACCGACCGGGACATCACCGCCCACCCGGAACTCAAGCTCGCCCGGTGGGCCGCACGGGAGCTGGACGCGGCGACCGCGGCCGGGACCATCATGTACACCAGCTGCCAGCCCTGCGGGATGTGCGAGGCGGCGATCCAGCAGGCGGGACTGCGGCGGGTGGTGTTCGCCCTGTCCAACGAACAGCTCCTGGACATCAGGCCCGGCAGCGGCCGCCGGCCCGTGCCGCAGGACGGCCCTGCACTGCTGGACGAGGTACGGGCCGTGGTCGAGGGCTACTACCGCTGACCGCCCGGGTCCATGCGGTGAGAGGGCCTTCGCCACCCGGCAGTACGGTGACAGCGTCATCGGGGTGAAGGGGGAGGGCGTGGGCGGCGAGCTGCGGTTCCGGTTCGACCTGCGGGCCCTGGAGGACGTCCGGCCGTGGGGCGACGCGCGCCGCCCCACACTGCACTGGTTCGCGTTGACGCAGGGGTGGTACTGGATCGAGCTGGGCGGCCACGAGCTGCTGCGCTACTCGGACCGCACGCTGCGGCGGTGGCGTGAGGAGTACGGCGTCGAGGAGCGTCCGTACGTCGACTACTTCGTGGTCCGGATCTGGGAGGACGTCCTGGAGATCCTGGCGGACGTGATGGAGCCGGTGCCGCCGGACCTGGTGCGGTTCGTGTCGAGCGATCTCGCCGGCAGCCCGGTCTGGGACGACGAGGACATCGGCGCGGAGACCGAGGCGGCCGCCGACTGGCACGCGAGGCGCACGATGTACATGGGCCCGCTGGTCAACGCCCCGCAGCTGCGCTGGTGGCGGACGACCTCCGACGGTACCGACCGGATCACCGTCACGTGGGCGCATGAGCCCGGGCACGAGATCGGGTTCGCGGCGCCGGCGACCGGCCGGCTGACCATGGCGACCAGCGCGCTGACGGCGGCCGTCACGGAGCTGGACCGGGCCCTGCTGGCGGCGATGGAGGGGCGGGTGGCCGCCGTGGAGGCCGTCGGCGGGCTGCCCGGCGTGGATCTCGACCCGGAGCGGCTCCGCCGTGAGCACCGGGACCGGGCGGCTCGGGCGGACCGGGCCCGTACGCGTACACCCGTCACGGACTGGGCGGCCGTACGGGCCGGGGCCCGGACGTTTCTCGCGGCCGGGCCGGCTGTCGGCCGGGAACACCTCTGACCCGCTGACCGTCGCGGGGCCGGGCACTGCCGGCGCCCGGTGGACGGGGGCGTTCAGCCGATCTTCCACTGGCCGGTCTGGTCGGCGAAGCCGCTGTCCAGGCCGAACTGGACCTTGTCGAGCTTGGCGGCGACGGGGACCTCGAAGGTGACGAAGCCCTTGCCGCTCTCGCCGGGGGCGATGTTGGTGGGGGTCTGGAAGCTCGGGCCGGCGGTGGTGTCGCCGAAGGTCGGGCCGTAGGACTGGCCTTCGGTGTCCACCACCTTCGCACTGCCCAGCGGGGAGTCGCTGTAGGCCTGGGTGCCGGTGGCCTTGATCTGGAACTGCACCGCGACGTAGCGCTTGCCGTCGGCGGGCTTCAGGTACTCGTTGCCGCTGTCCGCGTTGTCGACGATCTTCACCGCGGTGACGTCGGCGGTGTTGCCCTTCTCCATGCCCTTGAGCGCGATCGTGTCGCCGACCTTGGCGGCTGCGGGGGCCTTCGCGGCCTCGGCCTTCGGGGTTCCGGCCGCGGGCCCGGCGGCGTCGCCGGCGGCCGGGGCGGAGGCGGCGGACGTCTGCTTCGCGTCGGTGGTGACGGTGGCCCCGGGGTTGCAGGCGGTGGCGGTGAGGGTGACGAGTGCGGCGCCGAGGAGGAGGGCGGCGGAGCGGCGGCGGGTCGTGGTGGCGAGGGACATGACGGTCTCCGGTTTCTGCGGGGCCTCGTTCGCGGCGGCTGCCGCTGGAAGCGATGGGTAGATCACACCATTCGCTGTGAACATTGTCAACGGTGAATCATCAAATGGCTCTGTTCACGTGTGAACGTCCACCGAGTTCACGCTGGCTATGCTGTGTGGTCACATGGCCGGGCGCCGGTCACCGCGACAGCCGCAGCGAAGGAGCCCCCATGCCGGACCGCCCCGAGGTGACCGCCGTCGAGATCGCCAGACTCGCCGGGGTCGGCCGGGCGGCCGTCAGCAACTGGCGGCGCCGCCACCCGGACTTCCCGCGTCCGGTCGGCGGCAGCGACAGCAGCCCGACCTTCGCCCTCGCCGACGTCGAGAGCTGGCTGCAGGGCCAGGGCAAGATCGCCGAACTGCCCCTCCTGGAACGGGCCTGGCAACAGCTGGAGACCCTCCGCGACCCGGCGGGCCACCCGGCCGCACCGCTGGTGCCGGCCGGGGCCTTCCTGCTGCTCCTGCACCGCGAGCCGCAGGCCTGGCAGGCCCTGGCCGGGGAGTCCGACACCCGCCTCGCCACCGCCCTGCCGAGGGCCCTCGCCCGGCTCGCCGTGCAGACTTTCGGCGCCGACGGCGCGGCCCGGCTGGGCCTGCCCGGCCTGCTCGGCAGCACCTACCTGGACCTCGTCCGGCTGCTGGCCCGGCTCGCCGCCGAACACGGCCCGGCCGCCGCCTACGAGCAGGTGCTGACCCGGCATGCCGAGGCCAACACCCGCCAGCTCAGCCCGACCCCGCCGGAGGCCGCCGAACTGCTGGCCGCCGTGGCGGGAGAACCGGCCACCGTGCTGGACCCGGCCGTCGGCCTGGCCGCCGTCCTGCTCGCACTGCCCCCGGCCACCGGCCGGTACGGGCAGGACGCCGACCCGGTCGTCGCCGCCCTCGCGCTGCTCCGCCTCGCCCTGCACGCCCCGGCCGCCGAGGCCGGCCCGCTCCCGCTCGACCTGCGGGCCGGCGACTCGCTGCGGGCCGACGCCCACCCCGGCCTCACCGCGGACGCGGTGCTCTGCCAGCCCCCGTACAACGAGCGGGACTGGGGCCACGACGAGTTGCAGTACGACTCCCGCTGGCCCGCCGGGCAGGTGCCGCCGCGCGGCGAGTCCGAACTCGCCTGGGTGCTGCACTGCCTGTCGCACACCCGCCCCGGCGGGCTGGCCGCGCTGCTGCTGCCGCCCACGGTCGCCTCCCGCCGGGCCGGGCGCCGGGTGCGCGCGGAGCTGCTGCGCTCGGGCGCGCTGCGGGCCGTGATCGCGCTGCCGGCCGGCGCGGCCCCGCCGTACGGCGTGCCGCTGCACCTGTGGGTGCTGCGCCGGCCGGCCCCGGGCGACGACTTCCGCCAGGTGCTGCTGCTGGACGCCGCCGCAGGCCGGCCGGCCGGCGAGGGCGGCCGGGAGCGGGTCGACTGGGCCGACCTGCGGGCCACCGTGGTGACGGCCTGGCGCGGGTTCGACCTGGCGGCCGGGGCCGGGCAGCCGCTGCCCGCCGACCGGCCCGGGGTGCACCGGGTGGTGGCCGCGATCGACCTGCTCGACGACGAGACCGACCTGTCGCCGGCCCGCCACGTCCCGCCCGCGGCGCCGGCGGGCGGCGCGGCGGCGCTCGCCCACCTGCGCGGACGGCTGGCCGAACTGCTGGGCCCGCTGGCCGAGCCGGATGCCGTGCTGCCCGGGGTGGCACGACCGGAGCCGTCCGAAGCCCCTGCCCCGGCCGTGGTCACCGTCGGCGAGCTGGTCCGGAGCGGCGCCCTGGAGGTCTTCTCCTCCGGGCCCGGCGTGCCGGCCCGCCCGGCCGCCGACGGCGCGGCCGGCACCCCCGTGCTGACCGACCAGGACGTGGTCGAGGGCGGTACCCCCGGCGCGGTGCTCGACGGCGCCGCGGACGCACCCGTCCTCACCCGCGCGGGTGACGTCCTGGTGCCGGCCCTCGGCGGCGCCGCCCGGGTGGTGCACGCCGGCGGCCCGCTGGAGGGCGCCGCCCTCGGGCGCCAGCTGCACCTGCTGCGGCCGGACCAGGCCCTGCTCGACCCGGAGTTCCTGGCCGGACAGCTCCGTTCGACCGGTCTGACCCGCCGGGCCGCCAGCCACGCGTCCACCACCGCCCGGCTGGACATCCGCCGGGTCGAACTGGCCCGGCTGCCGCTCGCCCGGCAGCGCCTGCTCGGCGCGGCCTTCGCCCGGATCGCCGCGTTCGACGCTGCGCTGCACCAGGCGGCCGCCCTCGGGCGGGCACTGTCCCAGGGCCTGACGGACGGTCTGGCGGACGGCACCCTGGCGCTCGAACCCGGCGAACAGTGAGGCCGGTCGCGGGGGGCCGTCCGCCCCGTAGGGCGGGAAGCCCTCCGGGCCGTCGGCCGGTGGCGGTAGCGTGTGCGGGGGCGTGAACGCCCCACCGACCCACCGTCACCACCCGCTCAGGAGTACAGATGGCAGGGCACTACCCCGGCCGGTACGGGCCGCCGCCCGGTCCGCCCACGCCCGGTGGTGCGTACCGGAAGCCCGCAGGCCCGTACGGGGTGGCAGGGAAGGTGCTCTGCTGCCTGGCGCCACTGCTGACGGCCGGACTGCTCTGCATGGTCCCGTCGCTGGTGCTCGCGGTGCGGCGCAGGCGGGCGTACGACGTGGCCGGCGCCGTCCTCTTCATCGTGCTGTTCGGGGTGTACGTGGTCAGCGCCGTCGTGGCCGGGAGCTCGAAGAGCGGCCACAGCACGGCCGACACCACCGGAATGGTCGCCATGGTGCTGTGCTGGCTCGGATCGCCCCTGCACTTCCTGGCGATGGACTGGCGGGTGGTCTGGGCCGCCGGGGCGCAGCGCGTACCGGCTCATGACCGGCCCGTACCGCCCGTACCGCCCGTACAGCCTGTCCGGTCCGACTGGTACACGGCGACCGCGCCCACCGCCGGCGCGATGCCGGTGGTGCCCTCCCCGCCGGCCGCGCCCGACGCCTTCCCCCTGCTGGCCCGGTACGAGGCGCCGCAGGCCCCTGCGCCGCAGACCCCCGCGCCGCAGGCGCCCGCCTTCCCGCCCGGGCCGGCCCTGCGGCCCGCCGCGACGAACCCCGCTGACGATCTGCAGGAACTCGGTGAACTGCTGCGCCGTCAGGCCGAGCAGGGCCGGCCGTGACCGCAGCACGCGCCGCGGGCGGCCGCCCGCCGGCCGCCCGCGTGATCGGCGGCCGCTACCGGCTGGCGGAGAAGATCGGGCACGGCGGCATGGGCCAGGTCTGGGCGGCGTACGACGAGCGGCTGGACCGCCGGGTCGCCGTCAAACTCCTGCACCCCGACCGGCTGCTGCCGGCCGGCACCGCCGAGCCGCAGCGGCGCAGCCGGGGCGACGAGCTGCGCCGGCGCTTCCTGCGGGAGTGCCGGATCACCGCCGCGCTGGACCACCCCGGCCTGGTCACCGTCTTCGACGCCGGTGAGGACGGCGGCGAGCTGTACCTCGTCATGCAGCGCGTCCCCGGTGTCAGCCTGGCCGACCTGATCGCCGAGGAGGCGCCGCTGCCGGTGGCGGGTGCGGTGGCGGTCGCGGCCCAGGTCTGCGCCGCGCTGGCCGTCGTCCACGCCGTGCCGGTGGTCCACCGGGATCTCAAGCCCAGCAACGTGATGGTCCGCGACGACGGCCGGGTGATCCTGCTCGACCTCGGCATCGCCACCGCGCTGGAGGACGGGGCCACCCGGCTCACCCTCACCGGCGACCTGGTCGGGAGCCCGCCCTACATGGCTCCGGAACAGGCCCTCGCCGCGACCGCCGACGCCCGCAGCGACCTGTACGCGCTGGGCTGCATGCTGCACGAGATGCTCTGCGGCGAGGAGCCGTTCCGTGCCCCGACCGCGCTCGGGGTGCTGCGCCGGCACGTCGACGAGCCGCCGGTGCCGCTGCGCGAGCTGCGCCCGGACGTGCCCGCCGTGCTGGAGGCCCTGGTCCTGGACCTGCTCGCGAAGCAGCCCGCCGACCGCCCCGCCGACGCCCAGCAGGTGCACGCGCGACTGCTGCCGCTGCTCCCGCCGGGCGAGGGCGGACCACAGCCCCGGTACGGCGCGGTGCCCGACCCCACGCGCCCCTTCCGCTTCCCGCACCACCCCCAGCCCGCGCCCGCGCCCGTCGACCGGGCCGCCCCCGCCGCCGGGCCGTTCGCGCCGGCGCCCGCAGCGGCGTGGCCGGAGCCCAGGCCGCTGCTGATGAGCGCCGTGTCCGCCGAGCCCGTCCCCGCCGCGTCCACACCCGCTCCGTACCCGCATCCCGTCCCGTACCTGCCGCCTGCCCCGTCCCCGCCCCGGCCGCAGCAGGCCGGCGACCTGACCCTCGCCTGCGCCGAACTCTCCGACCTGGTCGCCGCGAAGCGCCACGCCGAGGTCATCGACCTGGCGGCGCGGCTGCTGCCCCGTGCCCGCGCCGAGCGCGGGGCGAGCGCCCCGCTGGTCGGCACCATCGGCACCATCTACGCCCGCACCCTGCTGAAGGAACGCCGCTTCCGGGACGCGCTGCCGGAGTACCGGCTGCTGGCCGCCGCCGCCGAGGGCGGTCCGCACGGTCCGCAGGGGCTGGACCACCGCTACCGGGCGGCGGAGTGCCTGGAGCAGCTCGGCCAGGGCGCGGAGGCGCTCGCGGAGTACCACGCGCTGCTCACCGCCCACTCGGCCCGGCTCGACGCCGGACTCGACCCCGACCCGGGGCGCCTCCACGACATCCGCGAGCGGATCGGGCTGCTGCGGGCGGCCGGCGGCGACACCGAGGGCGGCTGGGAGTGGCTGCTCCAGCTGCTCCTCGACCGCGAACGGCTGCTCGGCCCGCACCACGAGGCCGTCCGCCGCCTGCGGCAGAGCCTCGACCAGCTCCAGCAGCACCGGACGGGCAGCGGCACCGGCCACCCGGCCGTCCGGACCCACCCGCAGCCGCCCGCCACCCCGCCCGCACCTGCCGCCCCGCCCGCCTTCGACCCCCGCTCGGGCGGCTGGCCGGCCCCGGGCACGGGCAGCCCGTACCCGCCCGGCCGCTGAGAGCGATCCGCGCCGCGCGCCTCCCCGTTCGGCGCAGGGTCCTCGCTGCCGGGCGGGCGGCGGCCTAGTCTCGGGAGGGTCCAGCAGAGCTGCCGTCCGCACCGCCAGGGAGGGCCGGGATGAACCGCCGAACCGCCCTCGCAGGCGTCCTGCTGTGCCCCGCCGTGCTCCTCACCTCCTGCGGCGGGGCCGTTCAACCGGGGGCGGCGGCGCTGGTCGGCGGTGAGCGGATCAGCCTCGCCACCGTGCAGGCGCGGGCCGCCGGGCTGCGTACGGCGGCTGCCGGGCCGTCGGGTGACGCCGGCACCGGCGCGGGGGCGGATGCCGACGGGCTGGCCCGGCGGGCCCTGTCCGAACTCGTCCGGGACGCGCTGGTGGCCCGGGCGCTGGCGGACCGCGGCCTGCGGGTGACGGCCGGCGAGGTGGCGGGGGCCCGCGCGGCGGACCAGGCGGCGGCGGGCGGTGCGGCGCAGCTCGCCCGGGTGCTGGCCCGCCGGGGCGTCCCGGCGGAGGGCATCGACACGTACTACCGGCAGCAGGCGGGCATCCGCCGCCTCGCGGCCGCGCAGGGACTGGACGCGGGGACGGAGGCGGGGGACGCGGCGGTGCGCCGGGCGCTCGCGGACGCCGCGCTGGCGCTGCACGTCCGGGTCAGCCCCCGGTACGGCAGGTGGGACGTGCAGCAGGTGGCCCTGCTGCCCGATCCGCCCGGCGGTACCGCGCTGGTTCGCTGACGGGCCCCGGGGCTGCACCGTCCCGGGCCTCGCCCCGGACGCCGTCCCGGGCGAGGCGCCGGGGCAGGTAGGTTCGGAGCGTGACCACTTCTGCACCCGCCCCGAAGCTGATCCTGCTCACCACCACCCACCGGGTCGCCCCCGGCCTGCTCTCCTGGCCGGCCTGGGAGGCGCTGCGCGGCGCCGACCGGGTGCTCGCGGCGGACGAGGCGCACCCGCAGCTGCCGGCGGTGCGCCAGGCGGGTGTCGAGGTGGAGCTCGTCGAGCGCGGGACGGCTCCGGCGCTGGCCCGCCTGCTGGTCGGCGGCGACCGGCCGGTCACCGTCTGGCTGGGCAGTCCGGACGGCGATCCTGGGCTGACGGACGCACTGGCCAGGCTCGCCGTCGAGGAGGCGGGGGCGGTGCCGGAGATCGAGCTGCTGCCCGGCTCGTACGACCTGCCGGGCGCGCGGCTGCTCGACCTGGCCTCGGTGATGGACCGGCTGCGTTCGCCCGGCGGCTGCCCCTGGGACGCCGAGCAGACCCACGAGTCGCTGGTGAAGTACCTGGTCGAGGAGTCCTTCGAGCTGGTCGAGGCGATCGAGGAGGGCGATCGGGAGACGCTCCGAGAGGAGCTCGGCGACGTCCTGCTACAGGTGTTCTTCCACTCCCGGATCGCCGAGGAGCACCCGGAGGACCCGTTCTCCGTCGACGACGTGGCGGGGGACATCGTCGAGAAGCTGATGTACCGCCACCCGCACGTGTTCGGCGACGTCGAGGCCGGGGGATCGGCCGAGGTCGAGGCGAACTGGGAGCAGCTGAAGGCCGCCGAGAAGCAGCGCGAGTCGGTCCTGGACGGCGTGCCGGCCGGGCTGCCGGCGCTGGCGTACGCGGCGAAGCTGGTCTCCCGGGTGCGCCGGGCGGGCTTCACCGGCGTGCCGGACGCGCCGTACGAGCTGCCGGCGGAGCTGACCGCGGAGTCGGCGGGCGTGCTGCTGCTCGCGCTGGCGCAGCGGGCGCACGACGCGGGCGTGGACGTGGACGCCGCACTCCGGGCGGCGGCGCGCGGCTACCGCCGCGAGGTGCGGGTGGCGGAGGGCCTGGGCACGGACTGACCGGAGGTCAGGCGACCTGTGCCCGGTCGGCGGAGCGGCGCTGCTGCGGGATGACCTCGCTGATCGCCTCGCCGACGAGGGCGAGCAGCTCGGCGAGGCGGCCGAGCTGGTCGGGGAGGTCGAGGAGGTCGGCGAGCGGGACGATCCGCTCGCCGTCCGGGCCGGCCACGCAGAACAGGTCGATCCGGCCGAGGTGCTTCTCCGCGGTGTCCACCAGGGCGGCCACGTCGCTCGGGCGGTGGATGTCGCCGCACACGCCGACCACGGGGCAGCCCGGGCGGTCCAGCTCGGCCGCGAGGTCCTCGGCCCGGTTGGGGTGCTGGTCGGCGATGAGCACTCCGGCGGCTCCGGCGGCGGTGAACCGGCGGGCCAGATCGGCCCCCGAACCGCCGTCGAGTACCGCGATGACCACCACTGCCCCGGCTACCCGCATGGCGCGCTCCTCCTCTGTGGGCGACTCCGCACCGGCGCCCACCAAAGACATGTCGGAGGATCGTAGGCACGTCACGACCCTCCGCAACAGGGATTACCCACCAGGTGACCAGGCTCACGCCTCCTGGCCACCGGATACCGTCGGGACATGCCTGATCAGCCGTATGCCACCCAGCCGCCCGCCGGCCCGGACGCCCAGTCGGACACCCGTCCGGACGCCTGCCCGAACACCCGTCCGGACGCCCAGCCCCCGCTGTTCACGTGGGAGTTCGCCGCCGACCCGTACCCCGCGTACGCGTGGCTGCGCGAGCACGCGCCCGTGCACCGCACCACGTTGCCGAGCGGGGTGGACGCCTGGCTGGTCACCCGGTACGCGGACGCCCGGCAGGCGCTGGCCGACGGCCGGCTGTCCAAGAATCCGGCCCACCACAGCGAGCAGGCCCACCGGACGGGCCGGGTCGGCATCCCGGGCGAGCGCAGCGCGGACCTGATGACGCACCTGCTGAACATCGACCCGCCGGACCACACCCGCCTGCGGCGGCTGGTCTCCAAGGCGTTCACGCCGCGCCGGGTCGCCGAGTTCGAGCCGAGGGTGCAGCAGCTGACCGACCGGCTGATCGACTCCTTCGCGGCGCGCGGCTCGGCCGACCTGATCCACGAGTTCGCCTTCCCGCTCCCCATCTACGCGATCTGCGACCTGCTGGGGGTGCCGCCGGAGGACCAGGACGACTTCCGGGACTGGGCGGGCATGATGATCCGGCACGGCGGCGGCCCGCGCGGCGGGGTGGCCCGCGCGGTGAAGCGGATGCGCGCCTACCTGCTGGAGCTGATCCACCGCAAGCGGGCGGACCTCGGTGACGACCTGATCTCGGGGCTGATCCGGGCCAGCGACCACGGCGAGCACCTGAACGAGAACGAGGCCGCGGCGATGGCCTTCATCCTGCTCTTCGCGGGCTTCGAGACGACCGTGAACCTGATCGGCAACGGCCTGTACGCCCTGCTCGGGCACCCGGAGCAGCGGGCGCTGCTGCAGGAGTCGGTGGCGGCGGGGGAGACCGCGCTGCTCGGCACCGCGGTGGAGGAGCTGCTGCGGTACGACGGGCCGGTGGAGATGGCCACCTGGCGGTTCGCCACCCGGCCGCTGTCGATCGGCGGCGTGGACATCCCGGTGGGCGATCCCGTCCTGGTGGTGCTGGCGGCGGCCGACCGCGACCCGGCGCGGTTCGCGGACGAGAACGTGCTCGACCTCGCCCGCAAGGACAACCCGCACCTGGGCTTCGGCCACGGTATCCACTACTGCATCGGCGCGCCGCTGGCCCGGCTGGAGGGGCAGGCCGCGCTCGCCACCCTGCTGACCCGGCTGCCCGACCTGCGGCTCGCCGCGGACCCGGCGGAGTTGCGCTGGCGGGGTGGCCTGATCATGCGTGGGCTGCGCGCGCTTCCGGTCGAATTCACGCCCGAGGAGGCTTCGGGAGAGGTGCCGGATCCGGCCGCGACACTCTGACGGCGTGTCGAACATGTCTGATCACAGGTGGTCAGAAGGCGCATCAATGCGGACATATGGGCGTGGTTAGTGGACGAAACAGGGGCTGTCGTAATTTCCGCGTGATGTCTGCGATATGAGCTTGTGATTGATGTGAGGATCTGTCTACTCTCCCTGCAGTTCGCAGCTGCGAGCCCCGAGTGCGGAACGCCGAGTCCTGCCCGCCGCACATCCGGGAAACCGACCAGACCCTCGGGCAGGGGCGGGGGACCCACGATTTTCTGCCGTTTCCCCACGGCTTGGGGTGAAGCCACCGAGGCGGGAAGAAACCTTCCGCCCGACGTGGCCGGGCCATCTCCGGTCCGAACCCGACAGCTCACCTCGCAGGCGTGCGGAGAGGGACATCCTCATGCTGTTCGTTGGTAACGGTCGTCACCGTCGTCGTACCCAGGCCGAGAAGGTCATCGCCGTAGCGGGCGTGGCCGGCGTAGGCCTCGCGATGCCGCTCCTCGCCGCCACCGGCGCCCAGGCCGCGCCGGTCTCCGTCTGGGACAAGGTCGCCCAGTGCGAGAGCGGCGGGAACTGGAGCATCAACTCCGGCAACGGGTACTACGGCGGACTGCAGTTCAGCCAGAGCACCTGGAAGTCCTTCGGCGGCGGCGCGTACGCCGCCCAGGCGCACCAGGCCAGCAAGGGCCAGCAGATCGCCGTCGCGGAGAAGGTCCTCGCCTCGCAGGGGCCGGGCGCCTGGCCGGTCTGCTCGCGCAAGGCCGGTCTGGCGAAGGGCGGCCCGGCCGCCCAGGCCGACACCGCCGACTCCTCGTCCGACTCCTCCTCCGACTTCCGGCCGGCCGCCGCGACCGCGCCGAAGGCGGCGCAGCCCAAGGCGGCCCAGCCGCAGGCCCCGTCGAAGCCCGCCCAGCAGAGCGCGGCGGATCCGGACGAGGAGGCGGGCCGGGCCCCCGACTTCGGCGGCCGGGCCGGCTGGGACGCCGACGACAAGGTGTTCTGGTACCAGGACAACGGCGACTGGTACTGGACCAGCCACCAGAGCGTCTACGAGCAGTTCGCGCCCGCGGCCCGTACCGCGCAGGCCGCCCCTGCCGCCGCCCCTGCCGCGGCCCCGGCCGGTCCGGCCGCCTACACCGTCCGGCCCGGGGACACCCTCGGCACCATCGCCGGCGCCCAGGGCGTGGCCGGCGGCTGGGGCGCGCTCTACGACGGGAACCGCTCCGTCGTCGGCGCCGACCCCGACCTCATCATTCCCGGCCAGGTGCTGAACCTCGGCTGAGCCGCGAGCGGCGGGGCCGTGCCGTGCTTGTCCGGTACGGCCCCTTTCGCTCGTCTCTGGGTGCAATCCGTCGGGCATCCAGGTGAACTACCGGCGAGTAGCGCGGTCACACGCTGAGACGGGACGTAGGTCGACGTGGCCCTGCGAGCCCGGGCGGTTAGGCTCTGGTCGTAACGACTCCGCAATCATCCGCAGACACCACAACAGTCCGCGGGTACCTGCTTCCACTAGGAGATGCCTCGTGCCGTCCATTGATGTCGTCGTAGCCCGTGAGATTCTCGACTCGCGTGGCAACCCCACGGTCGAGGTCGAGGTCGGTCTCGATGACGGCAGCACCGGCCGCGCCGCCGTCCCGTCCGGTGCCTCGACCGGCGCCTTCGAGGCGCTGGAGCTGCGTGACGGTGACAAGAACCGCTACTTCGGCAAGGGCGTCGAGAAGGCCGTCCTCGCCGTCATCGAGCAGATCGGCCCGGAGCTGGTCGGCTACGACGCCACCGAGCAGCGCCTGATCGACCAGGCCATGCTCGACCTGGACGCCACCCCGGACAAGTCCTCGCTCGGCGCCAACGCCATCCTCGGCGTCTCGCTCGCCGTCGCGCACGCCGCCTCCGAGGCCTCGGACCTGCCGCTGTTCCGCTACCTGGGCGGCCCGAACGCGCACGTCCTGCCCGTCCCGATGATGAACATCCTCAACGGCGGCTCGCACGCGGACTCCAACGTCGACATCCAGGAGTTCATGATCGCTCCGATCGGTGCGGAGTCCTTCTCCGAGGCCGTCCGCTGGGGCGTCGAGGTCTACCACACGCTCAAGGGCGTGCTGAAGGAGCGCGGCCTCTCCACCGGCCTGGGCGACGAGGGCGGCTTCGCCCCGAACCTGGACAGCAACCGCGAGGCGCTCGACCTCATCGTCGAGGCCATCAAGAAGGCCGGCTACGTGCCCGGCAAGGACGTCGCGCTGGCGCTGGACGTCGCCGCCTCCGAGTTCTACAAGGACGGCGCCTACCAGTTCGAGGGCAAGGGCCTCACCTCGGCCGAGCTCATCGACTACTACGCCGACCTGGTCGCCTCGTACCCGCTGGTCTCGATCGAGGACCCGCTGGACGAGCAGGACTGGGACGGCTGGAAGGCCATGACCGTCAAGCTCGGCGACAAGGTCCAGCTGGTCGGTGACGACCTGTTCGTCACCAACCCCGTCCGCCTCGCCAAGGGCATCGAGACCGGCACCGCCAACGCGCTGCTGGTCAAGGTCAACCAGATCGGTTCGCTCACCGAGACCCTGGACGCCGTCGAGCTGGCCCAGCGCAACGGCTACCGCTGCATGATGTCGCACCGCTCCGGCGAGACCGAGGACGTCACCATCGCCGACCTCGCCGTCGCCACCAACTGCGGCCAGATCAAGACCGGCGCCCCGGCCCGCTCCGAGCGCGTCGCCAAGTACAACCAGCTGCTGCGCATCGAGGAGATCCTCGACGACGCCGCCGAGTACGCGGGCCGCGGCGCGTTCCCGCGCTTCAAGCACGAGGGCTGAGCCCGCCGCGGGGGCCGAGTCCCCGCCGCATCGCCTGCCTGACCGGTGCCCCGGCTCCCACCCCGTAGGGTGGAGGCCGGGGCACCGGCGCGACCAGGAGGGGTGACGGGACATGGCAGGCTGGAAGATTCCGGGCTTCGCGGGGCGTCCGCGCTTCACGAGCCGGGCGACCGTCCTCGTCCTGGTGCTCTGCTCGCTGGTGGCGATCCTCGCCTATCCCACCCGGCAGTTCATCTCCCAGCGCTCCGAGATCTCCGCCCAGCGGGCCAGGGCCGAACACGCCAGGCAGCAGGTCGAGGAACTCCGCCGGGAGAAGGCCCGCTGGCAGGACCCTGAGTTCGTCAAGGCGCAGGCGCGGGCCCGGCTGCACTACGCGATGCCGGGGGAGACCCCGTACATCTCGGTGGACCCGACGGCGGCCGCCAAGGCCTCGGCCGGTCCGGCCGCCGGCGCCCCGCCCGGTTCGGCGGCCGCCGGCCCGGCGACGCCCGCCAAGCCCTGGTACGCGAGCGTCTGGGACTCCGTCGACGCCGCCGACGCCGCGCCCGCCGGCACCACCGCCCTTGCCCCCGTTGTTGCCCCCGCCCCCGCCCCCGCTAGAGACAGCTCCCCATGACCACTGAGAACACCCCCTCCGCCCCCGGCGTCGCCGACGCCGACGTCGCGGCCATCGCCGCCCAGCTCGGCCGCGTCCCGCGCGGACTGCGCGGGGTCGCCCACCGCTGCCCCTGCGGCAACCCGGACGTCGTCGAGACGGCTCCCCGGCTCGCGGACGGCACGCCGTTCCCGACCCTCTACTACCTGACCTGCCCCAAGGCCGCCTCGCTGATCGGCACCCTGGAGGCGGACGGCGTGATGAAGGAGCAGACGGCCCGGCTCGCCGAGGACCCGGAGCTCGCCGCCGCCTACCAGAAGGCGCACGAGGACTACATCGCCCGCCGCGACGCGATCGAGGTGCTGGAGGGCTTCCCCAGCGCCGGCGGCATGCCGGACCGGGTGAAGTGCCTGCACGTGCTGGTCGGCCACTCGCTGGCGGCCGGCCCGGGCGTCAACCCGCTCGGCGACGAGGCGATCGGCATGCTGGAGGACTGGTGGGCCAAGGGCCCCTGCGTCTCCGCCGCCGAGGTGGCCGAGAGCGCGGCGGCCGTCGCCCAGAAGCGGGCCACCGCCGAGGACCACGCCGCCGTGATCGCGGCCAAGGAGCAGCTGGCCGCCGAACGCGCCGCGAAGAAGCGCGCGGCCGAGGAGGAGGGCCGATGAGCAGCACCCGGGTCGCCGCGATCGACTGCGGCACCAACTCGATCCGCCTGCTGGTCGCCGACCTCGACCCGGAGACGGGCGAGATCACCGACCTCGACCGCCGGATGATCGTCAACCGGCTCGGCCAGGGCGTCGACCGCACCGGCCGGCTCGCCCCCGAGGCGTTGGAGCGGACGTTCGAGGCCTGCCGCGAGTACGCCGGGGTGATCGCCGAGCACGGCGTCGCCCCCGAGCGGATCCGCTTCGTGGCCACCAGCGCCTCGCGGGACGCGGAGAACAGCGACGAGTACACGGAGGGCGTCCGCGCCGTCCTGGGCGTCGCCCCCGAGGTGGTCAGCGGGGAGGAGGAGGCGCAGCTCTCCTTCACCGGTGCCACGAAGGAGCTCACCGGCGGTCAGTTCCCGTCCCCCTACCTGGTGTTCGATCTGGGCGGCGGATCGACCGAGTTCGTCCTCGGTACGGACGACGTGCAGGCCGCCCGGTCGGTGGACATCGGCTGCGTACGGCTGACCGAGCGGCACTTCGCCGGGGCCGAGCTGCCGACGCTGGGCCAGATCTCCGCCGCGAAGGCGCACATCCGGGCCGAGCTGGACAGGGCCGCCGAGGTGGTGCCGCTGAACGGCGCGGCCACCCTGGTCGGCCTGGCCGGCACCGTGACCACGATGTCGGCGATCGCGCTGGAGCTGCCCGTGTACGACTCGGAGCGGATCCACCACTCGCGGATCTCCCGGGACGACGTCGCGGAGATCGCCGGGCGGCTGCTGGCCTCCACGCACGCGGAGCGGGCGGCCATCCCCTCGATGCACCCGGGGCGGGTCGACGTGATCGCGGCCGGGGCGCTGGAGCTGCTGGAGATCATGACGCGGACGGGTGCGGCCGAGGTCGTGGTCAGCGAGCACGACATCCTGGACGGCATCGCCTGGAGCATCGCCTGACGGCTCGCCCGGGGCCGCGGTGCGGCCCGGTGCGGTCCGTGGCTTGTCAGGGGTTCCCCTGCCCGGCAGGTCTTACGTTTTCGGCCCCGGAGCGCCTGTTGGGCGCCCGGGGCCGCGGCGCGCGCGGGGCCGGGCGAGAAACTTCGTGAATTTCTTCACATGGCGATCCGGTCATTCGCCGCTCTTTTGGCACACAGGGTGGCCCTGGGTGTCCGATATCTGGGACTGAAGGTCGTCCAGCGGGGTGGCCCGCTGGATCGCAGGTCGGTCTCGCAGTCCGGCGATGGAATCGAAATAGGCCCTGGGAACCCGGGCGCCCCAAGGATCGTTGCTGCTCACGAGGGTCGCCCGAACGCATGTGCTCACGACGGAGCGGGCCGGACGGTGAGCAGCGAGCCGGCAGACGCCCCGGCCCCCCGGAAGCGGCCGCGAAGTGTAGCACGGGGTGTCCAGACCCCTGTGACGGGCCTCACGAAGAGCAGTCCGAAGGGTGCTGGATACTTTCGGATATGAGCACCACGGAGCGTCCTCGCATCCTCATTGTCGGCGGTGGTTACGTCGGCCTGTATGCCGCGATGCGCATCCTCAAGAAGATGCGCTACGGGGAGGCGACCGTCACGGTCGTCGACCCGCGGTCGTACATGACGTACCTGCCCTTCCTCCCCGAGGCGGCCGGCGGCAACGTCGCGCCTCGCAACCTCGTCGCCCCGCTGCGCAGCGCCCTCAAGAACGCGGAGGTGCTCACCGGTCACGTGACCGATGTGGACCACGCGCGCAAGGTCGCCACCATCGCGCCCGCGGCCGGCGAGTCCTACGAGCTGCCCTTCGACTACCTCGTCGTGGCCACCGGCTCGGTCTCCCGCACCTTCCCGATCCCCGGCCTGGCCGAGCACGGCATCGGCATGAAGACGGTCGAGGAGGCGATCAGCCTCCGCAACCACGTCATGGCGCAGCTGGACAAGGCCGAGTCCACCACGGACGAGGCGATCCGGCGCAAGGCCCTCACCTTCGTGGTCATCGGCGGCGGCTTCGCCGGCGTCGAGACCATCGCCGAGGTCGAGGACATGGCGCGGGACGCGGCGAAGATCTACAAGACCGTCAGCCGCGACGACATGCGCTTCATCCTGGTGGAGGCGGCCAACCGCATCCTCCCGGAGATGGGCCCGGACCTCGGTCTGTGGACCAAGGAGAAGCTCGAAGAGCGCAACATCGAGATCTACATCGAGACCTCGATGGACTCCTGCGTCGACCAGCACGTCGTGCTGAAGAACGGCGTCGAGGCCGACGCCTCCACCATCGTGTGGACGGCCGGCGTCAAGCCCAACCCGGTGCTGAGCCGTTTCGGTCTGCCGCTCGGCCCGCGCGGCCACGTGGACACCGCGACGACCCTCCAGGTCAAGGGCTTCGACAACGTCTGGTCGGCCGGCGACAACGCCCAGGTGCCGGACCTCGCCGTCGGCGAGGGCGCCTGGTGCCCGCCGAACGCGCAGCACGCCGTCCGTCAGGCGATCGTCCTCGCGGACAACGTCATCTCGGGCATGCGCGGCTTCCCGCAGGCCGACTACAAGCACAAGAACCTCGGTGCGGTGGCCGGTCTCGGTCTGCACAAGGGCGTGGCGATCCTCTTCGGCAAGTACAAGCTGAAGGGCCGTCCGGCCTGGTGGTTCCACCGCCTGTACCACGGCAGCCGGGTCCCGACGATGAACCGCAAGGTCCGGGTCTTCACCGACTGGACGCTCGCGATGTTCCTCAAGCGCGAGACCGTCGGCCTGGCCGAGATGGAGAAGCCGTTCGAGGCGTTCCAGGACGCCGCCGCCCCGGCCCCCAGGCCGGTCGAGGCCAAGTCTCCCGAGAAGGAGCTCGCCAGCAGCAAGTGACGACCCGGCCCGGACGCGGAAGCGTCCGGGTATGAGTCGGAGGCCCTCCGCCCGGCAGCGTCGCCGGACCACGACCTCCGTGGTGCTCAGCCGGCCGTGCGACCGGGCGGAGTACAGCAGTAGCGAGAACAGCGAACAGCCGAACAGCAGAGAAGGACCCCGCCGTCCCCCTCCCTCAGGGGGCTCGGCGGGGTCCTTCCCGTTGTGCGGCCGGCTGCGGCTCAGTCCGTCTTGATGCTGTCCAGGATGTCCAGCTTGGACGCCCGGCGGGCGGGCCAGATCGCGGCCACCAGGCCGACCAGGCCGGCCAGCGCCAGGAAGAGCGCCAGCCTGCCGACCGGCATGACGGTGGTGAGGCCGGCGATGCTGGACTTCAGGGTGCCGTTCACCGCCCAGGCCACGAAGCAGCCGAGCAGCACACCGATCACGGCGCCGAAGAGCGAGATCACCACGGACTCCAGCCGGACCATCCGCTTGATCCCGCTGCGGTCCAGGCCGATCGCCCGCAGCATCCCGATCTCCCGCTTGCGCTCGAAGACCGACATCGCCAGCGTGTTGATGACACCGAGGACCGCGACGATCACGGACATCGCCAGCAGGCCGTACATCATGTTCAGCGCGAAGGTGATGATCTGGCTGAACTGGTCCCGGACGTCCTGCTTGGTCTTCACCTCGATCGCCGGGTTGGCACCGGTGGAGTCCTTGAGGGCCTGCTTGAGCGAGACGCTCGCGCCGTCGGCGCCCTTCACCAGGACGTCCGAGACGTACGGGTCCCGGTCGTGCTTCGCGATCTCGCTGTTGGCCAGCACCACCGGGCTGAGCATCTCGTTCTTCTCGAACACGCCGCCCACCGTGAAGCTGCCCGTGGTGTCGTCGGGGAAGGTCACCGCGAGGGCGCTGCCGAGGGCCAGTCCGTTGCTCTTCGCGACGTCGGTGCTCACCAGGATCTCGCCCTTGGCGAGGTTGGCGGCCGAGCCGCCGGTGAAGTCCAGCGAGAGCAGCCGGTCGGCGCTCCCGGCGTCGATGCCGGTGATCTCCTTGCTGTGGCCGCCGAGATCCCAGTAGACGGTGGTCAGCGCCGAGGAGGCGGCCACCCCGGGGGTCTTCGCGATCTCCGCCGGGACCTGCGGGGACAGGCTCATGCCGTTGGCCATCGAGACCGTGTAGTCGGCCTTCATCGCGCTGGTGACGGCCCGGTCGATCGCACCGCCCACCGACGCGCCGAGCACGGTCAGGGCGCTGACCAGGGTCAGGCCGATGGTGAGCGCGGCCGCGGTGGCGGCGGTGCGGCGCGGGTTGCGCACCGCGTTCCTCCGGGCCAGCCTGCCCGGCGTACCGAACAGCCTGCCGAGCAGCGGGCCGACCAGCGCGATCACCGGACGGGACAGCAGCGGCAGCAGGACGAACACGCCGACCAGCGCGAGGGCCGCGCCGATCCCGACCGGGACCCGGCCGGAGTCGTTGCCGGTCGAGGCGCCGTAGGCCACCAGGGCCAGACCGCCGGCCGCCAGGACGGAACCGATCGAGTTGCGGATCACCATGCCCTTCTGGGTGGCGGGCTGCTCGCCGCTGCTCATCGCGGCCACCGGGGCGATCCGCGAGGCCCGCACGGCCGGCAGCAGGGCCGACAGCACCGTCACCAGCACACCGACCACCAGGGCCACCACGATCGTCAGCGGCGCGATCACCAGCGGGCCGGAGGGCATGCCCGCGCCGAGCGCACCGATCAGCGCCTGCATGCCGGCGCCGATGCCGATGCCGGCGACCAGGCCGGCCACCGAGGAGACCGCGCCGATCACCAGTGCCTCGATCAGCACGCTGCGGGTGACCTGCTTGCGGCTCGCACCGACGGCCCGCAGCAGCGCCAGCTCCTTGGTGCGCTGGGCCACCAGCATGGTGAAGGTGTTGGCGATGATGAAGATGCCGACGAAGAGCGAGATGGCCGCGAACGTGAGCAGCATCGTCTTCATGCTGTCGGTGCTGCTGGCGATCTGCTTGGCCTGCTCGTCCTTCAGCTCCTGGCCGGTCTCCGTCTCGAACTGCTCCTCCGCCGGGACCTTCGGCTTCACCTGGGCCAGCAGGGCGCTCTCGCTGGTGCCCGGCTTCGCCTGCACCGCGATGCTGCTGTACTGGCCGGGGGTCAGCAGCAGCTGCTGGGCGGTGGCGTGCTCGAACAGGGTGAGCGTGCCGCCGGACCCGACCTCGGGGTCGTCGGTGGTGAAGATGCCGGTCAGCCTGGCGTCGAGGACCGGACCGTTGGAGGCCACCCGGACGGTGTCGCCGACCTTGTAGCCGCCCTTGTCGGCGGTGGCGCGATCGAGGGCGATCTCCTGCGGCGCCTGCGGGCCGCGGCCCTCGGCCATCGGATAGCGGGAGTCGTTGCCCCCGGCGGCGGGGGCGAAGTTGGCGCCGCGCGCCCGCCAGGCCTCGCCGATCAGGTTGCCCTTCTTGTCGGCGACACCGGTGAAGCCGCCGACCACGCCGCGGGCGCCGGCCGCGCCGGGCAGGGCGGCGAGCTGCTGGACGGTCGCGTCGTTGAGCGAGGACGGGCTCCGCTCGCTCTTCTCCCGGGCGCCGGCGCCCGAGCCCGCCGCCGTGTCGGTGATCTGGACGGAGACGTCGGAGAAGCTCTTGGCGGAGCTGTTGGCCATGGCCTTGCCGAACGTGTCGGAGAAGATCATGGTGCCGGCCACGAAGGCCGTGCCGAGCATGACGGCCAGTGCCGTCATCAGCAGGCGGCCCTTGTGGGCCAGCACATTGCGCAGTGCGGTGCGATACATGGATGCGTCCAGGGTGAAGGAGTCGGTACGGGCCGGGGGAGGAGGGCGGCGGGGCCGCCGGCCCGTCAGCTCGTACGGCCCTTGGCGTCGAACCGGCGCATCCGGTCCAGCACGCTGTCGGCGGTCGGGGAGATCAGCTCGTCGACGATCCGGCCGTCGGCGAGGAAGACCACGCGGTCGGCGTAGGCGGCGGCGACCGGGTCGTGAGTGACCATCACCACGGTCTGGCCCAGCTCGCGCACCGAGTTGCGCAGGAAGGAGAGGATCTCCGCGCCGGAGCGGGAGTCGAGGTTGCCGGTGGGCTCGTCGGCGAAGATGATGTCCGGCTTGCTCGCCAGCGCTCGGGCGCAGGCCACGCGCTGCTGCTGGCCGCCGGAGAGCTGGGACGGGCGGTGCGAGAGGCGGCCGGAGAGCCCCACCGTCTCCACCACGCGGTCCAGCCACTCCTTGTCGGCCCGGCGGCCGGCGATGTCCATGGGGAGGGTGATGTTCTCCAGCGCGGTGAGCGTCGGCAGCAGGTTGAAGGCCTGGAAGATGAAGCCGATGTGGTCCCGGCGGAGCTGGGTCAGCTGCTTGTCCTTCAGCCCCACCAGCTCGGTGTCGCCGATCATCGATGAGCCGGAGGAGACGGTGTCCAGCCCGGCCATGCAGTGCATCAGGGTCGACTTGCCGGAGCCCGACGGGCCCATGATCGCGGTGTACTCCCCCTGCGGGAAGACCACGCTGACGTTGTCGAGCGCGACCACCCGGGTCTCGCCCTCCCCGTAGACCTTGTTCAGGCCGGTGGCGCGGGCGGCCGCCTGGCCGGTACGGACGGCGGTTGCGGTCGTCGTGGTCACGGGGACTCCTAGCGATGAGGGGGTGTCGGGCGCTCGGCGGGCGACAGCCCACGCGCTACCTCAATGCTCCGCTGTGTGATCATGGTTTCTCGTCGCTCCGGGGGACGGTTGGCCCCACCGCCGCTGGGCGTACGTCCTGGTGGGCCGCCTCATCCTGCGGTATGACACCGACCCTGACGCAGGACGCTGGCCGGATCGCGTGCCTGCGGTGGCCGGATCGCGGACTGTTCGTCAGATGGCAAGGAAACATGACATGTTCCCTGGGCAGGAACATGCGAAAGAGGGAGCCGGGCGACTAGGCTCAGGGCGTGGCCCACACCGCACGGAGCACTCCGTCCGCGGTCGGGGTCACATCGCTGTAAGCCCGGATGGTGGAACGCAGACACGGGCAGCTTAAAACTGCTTGGCCGCGAGGCCGTGCCGGTTCGAGTCCGGCTCCGGGCACCCCACCGCATACCCTCGCCGCCCTGCGAGAAGCCTGCGGAACGAGCGTCGCGATCTGTCACCCTGGGAACACGGTGGGAGCACGCGACGCCTTCTTGCGTCCGCGGCGCACGTCACGGCCAGGGCCTCGGGCCGGTCGTCGATCAGTGCGCCGACCTCCCCGAGCTGTCGTCCACCTCTGCCGGGGCGACGACCCCGTCGGTCATCAGCTCCATGCCGAGTGGTGCCAGGACCGCGCGGCAGCCGAGGGCCTGACGGTCGTTGAGACCGTTCTCGACGCCGATGCCCTGGTGCCGCCGGCCGGCCGGACCGGGCGGCGGCGTGTCACCGGGCTGGCCGCCGTCGGGCACATCGCCGCGATCGTCACGCTGAACCGCAGGCGCGCACCTCACCGCCGGCGGCAAGCGGGTCTGGGCCGAGCTCGTGCTGCCGACCCCGGTGGCCGTGCCCGAGGTCTCCCGCGCGGTGCACCGTGAGCCGGTTCCGGCAGGGCCCGGCGGGCGCCCCCGCGCAGTGGCTCCGGCGGAATCCTCCTTGCGGCGTACTGGGCTTTCTTTGCCAAGCCATTACCCTGGGCGTGTGGGCAGCGCTGTGCCGCCCCGGAGGGAATGAGCAATGAGAAGCAGCAACCCGGTCTTCTCGCGGGAGGGGTCCTTCACCCGCGACTCCGGCTACGCGGGGTTCGGCACCACGCAGCAGGCGCCGCAGGCCGGCGGCCCGCACGCCAACAACCCTTACGGCAACAACCCGTACGGCAACAACCCGTACGCCCAGCAGCAGGCCCCCGGGCAGCAGCCGCTGACCGACGACCAGCTCGTCGAGATGTACCGGGCACCGTCGGCCGGCCCGGCCGCGACCGGCCGGATGACGCTGGACGACGTGGTCGCCCGGACGGCGATGACGCTGCTGACCCTCGTCGCGGCCGGCGCCGTGGCCTGGTTCGCGCTGCCGGACGCCAACTACGGCGTCGCGATCGGCGCGGCCTTCGCGGCGTTCGTCGTCGGCATGGTCGTCTCCTTCAAGCGGAGCGTCAGCCCGCCGCTGATCCTGGCCTACGCGGCTCTGGAGGGCTTCTTCCTCGGCGCCGTCACCCGGGTCTTCAACGAGATCTGGCCGGGGATCGCGATCCAGGCCGTGCTCGGTACGGCGGCGGTCTTCGCCGCGATGCTGATCGCCTACAAGAGCGGCCGGATCCGGGTCACCCCCCGCTACACGCGGATCGGGATCGCCATCGCGATGGGCTTCCTCGGCCTGCTGCTGATCAACATGATCGCCTCGATGTTCGGCGCCGACATGGGCCTGCGGTCCGGTCCGCTCGGCATCGCGGTCGGCCTGGTCGGCATCGCGCTCGGCGCGTTCTTCCTGTCTCTGGACTTCGCCGCCATCGAGGAGGCGATCCGTCAGGGCGCCCCGCAGAAGGAGGCCTGGCGGGCCGCCTTCGGGCTCACCCTGTCGCTGGTGTGGATCTACATCGAGATGCTGCGCCTGATCGCGATCCTGCGCGGCGACGACTAGCAGCCCCGGCGGTATCGGCGAGCGGCCCGCGATCGGCCGCTCGCGGGCCGCAGTGACCGACCGGACCTCGGAGCCCCGCTCCGGGGTCCGTCGGCGTCCAGGGGCCCGCGCAAGGCCGTTAGGGTCGCGGTATGCCCGAACCGAAGACCCTCGTCGAAGCCGTCGACCGCCTGGCGGATCGTTTCCGCGCGATGCCGCAGACCCGGCTGCTGGGCGCCGTCCCAGGCCACCCCTCCCGGGCGGCGGCCGCGCTGGCGCTGGCCCGGCGGCTGGCGGCCGTCGCGCTGGCCGTGGAGGGTGCCCGCCCCCGGGACTTCCCGGACGCGGGCGCCTTCGCGGCGGGCGACCAGCTTGCGGTCGCCGGGCACGAGCTGGCGGCCGCCCTCACCGCCCTCGACGCCCTCATCGTCCCGGCCGTCTACGGGGGCGTCATGGTGACCCTGCCGGTCGCCCTGGGCGCCCACCCGGCGGGGAGCGCGGTCATTGCCGACGCCCTGCTGGGCGTGGCGCTCGCGGAGGTGGCGGCCACGGCGGACCTCTGCCGCTGAGAGTCGGCGCACCGGCGCGGGCACGCGAAGAGGCCGGCCGAGTCATAACCCCGTGGCCCGGCCGGCCTCTTCGTCCCGCTGCTGCGGATGTTGCTGTGAACGGTGGTGCGGACGGCGCCGCGGACGGTCTGTCAGATGTGCGTCAGGTCACAGGCGTCGCGCGCGGGTCAGATGCTGGCCACGACCCGGTCGGCGAGCACGTACACGGTCTCCTCGTCGGTGGAGAAGGTCAGCGAGTACGAGCCGGAGAAGCGGGAGCCGCCGAGCAGGCGGACGTCCTCGCCGGCCCGGACGGCGTCGATCAGCCGGTAGGCCGCCTCGCGGTCGCCGGGGGCGACGCAGAGGGTGGTGCCGTCGGCGAAGGCGTAGACGTCGAGGGTGCCGAGCGGGCCGGGGCGGACGTCGGTGAGGGCGATGCACTCCTCGGCCAGGGCGGTCAGCCGGGTGTCGGTCCACTCCCGGGACGGGGCCTGGCTGGGCACGAAGTCGGGGTGGGACGGGTGCCGCCGCGGGTCGGGCGCGGCCACCGGCTCGGCCTCGGCCTCGACGGCGGGTTCGGTGTCGAGCAGTCCGGCCTCCAGGCCGGTGGCGAGCAGGTCGGCCTCGCGGCGGGCCTTGGCGTCGCCGCCGCTCTCGCCGGCCGCCATCGCGGCCGGGTGGCCGCCGCCGGGGTGGCCCGGGTGGCCGGGGCGCAGCGAGGTGCCGCCGAGGCCGTCGTCGGCCGCGTCGCCGGCGGGTTCGCCGCCCTCGTTGATGAGGTCCTCCAGCGCGGAGCGCAGGGCCTCGCCGAATTCCGGGTCCATGGTGCCGGCGTTGTCCGCGGCCTCCAGCGGCCCGGTCGGACGGGGGAAGAACAGCGGCCACTCGGCCGCGACGCCGATGACGCCGGTGCCGGCGGGGTTGTCGAACAGTGGCGCGTCCTCGGCCGCGCGGGCCTCCTGCTCGGCCCAGAAAGCCCGGGCCTCGGTGATCTCCCGTTCGCGGTCGGCGGCGAGCGCCTCGGTGACGGCCCGGCGTATCGCGCTCTCGTCGAGCGGGGCGGGGGTGGTGGCGGTCGGCCGTGCGGCCAGGCGGCGGGAGATGCCGCGGAGCTGGAGCAGCACAGAGGTCGACACGACGATGAGGATCAGCAGCAGGACGGTGTAGACGGCGCTCACGGAACGTACTCCTAGCGAGGAGTGGAACGGGGTTACGTCTCCACACTGCCGCATGGGGGCGAGTTACCGCAGGGGCAGATGTCCGATATGTCCATGACTTTCGTACTTGTCCTCAAATTGTTAGTTAACGCCGCTCTACGCAGTGGAGTTGATCCGCTTCGGAGTGTCGATTTTCGGGCCCGATCCGGGTATGTCGAGGGCCGGATCACGATGGAAATGTGATCCGGCCCTCAATTACTCTCCGTCACGCCGAACGGGTGGTGCTCAGCTGAGCCGCTCGATCACCATGGCCATGCCCTGGCCGCCGCCGACGCACATCGTCTCCAGACCGAACTGCTTGTCGTGCCACTGGAGGGAGTTGATCAGCGTGGTGGTGAGGCGGGCGCCGGTCATGCCGAACGGGTGGCCGACCGCGATGGCGCCGCCGTTGACGTTCAGGCGGTCGATGTCGATGCCGAGGTCGCGGTAGGAGGGGATGACCTGGGCGGCGAAGGCCTCGTTGATCTCGACGAGGTCGATGTCGCCGATGGACAGGCCGGCCCGCTTGAGCGCCTGGCGGGAGGCCTCGACGGGGCCGTAGCCCATGATCTCGGGGGACAGGCCGCTGACGCCGGTGGAGACGACCCGGGCGAGGGGCGTGATGCCCAGCTCACGGGCCTTGGTGTCGGACATGATCACCAGCGCGGCGGCGCCGTCGTTGAGCGGGCAGCAGTTACCAGCGGTAACGGTGCCGTCGGGGCGGAACACCGGCTTGAGGCCGGAGACGGCCTCCAGCGTGACGCCGGCCCGGGGGCCGTCGTCACCGGAGACCACGGTGCCGTCGGGCGTGGTGACGGGGGTGATCTCGCGGGCCCAGAAGCCGGATGTGATGGCCGCCTCGGCGAGGTTCTGCGAGCGGACGCCGAACTCGTCCTGGTCGGCGCGGGTGACGCCCTTGAGGGCGGCGAGGTTCTCGGCGGTCTGGCCCATCGCGATGTACGCGTCGGGGACGAGGCCGTCGGCGCGCGGGTCGTGCCACTCGCCGCCGCCCTCCTCGGCGCGCTTGGCGGTGCGGGCCAGCGCGTCGTCGAAGAAGGGGTTGAGGGTGCCGGGGATGCCGTCGGAGGTGCCGTTGACGCTGCGCGAGACGGTCTCGACGCCGGCCGAGATGAAGACGTCGCCCTCGCCGGCCTTGATCGCGTGCAGTGCCATCCGGGTGGTCTGCAGGGACGAGGAGCAGTACCGGGTGATGGTGGCGCCGGGCAGGTAGTCCATGCCCATCTGCACGGCGACGATGCGGGCCAGGTTGTGGCCCTGTTCGCCGCCGGGCAGGCCGCAGCCGAGCATCAGGTCGTCGATGTCCCGCGGGTCGAGCTGCGGGACCTTGGCGAGCGCGGTGGCGATGATCTGGGCGGTCAGGTCGTCCGGGCGGACGTCCTTGAGCGAGCCCTTGAAGGCCCGGCCGATCGGCGAACGGGCGGCGCTGACGATGACGGCTTCGGGCATGACGGCTCCTCGTTGAGTGACCTTCGGCAGGCTGGCCTGGCATCCTGGCGGCCGGCCCGGCCGGACGGACGCCCGGGAGGAAAGTTACCGCTTAGTAGCTCAGGCGTCACCTGCCCCGGCGTGTGAGTTGGCCGACGCGGCGCCGGCCTGCGGCGCGGGCTCCGCCGGGCCCGCCGCGGGCCCGTCCGGGCCCTGGGCCGCCGCCTCCGGTGCGGCGTCCGGATCGGCCTCGGGGGCGGGCAGGCCGAGCCGCAGCCGGTGGCGGATCAGCGCCCAGCGCCGCGCGCCGCCGTCCGGCCCGACCGCCGCCACCTCGGAGCCGGAGTACCCGGCGGCCGCCGCGGCCGCCACCGCCACCGGCAGGACGGCCTCGTCCTCGCCCGCGCCGTCGGCCGCCTCGTCCGCGACCGGCCACAGGTCGAGTGCGGCGCAGAGCGAGGGCAGCATGGCCATCGCGGCCGTCGCGTAGCCCTGGGCGGAGGGGTGGTAGCGGTCCGAGGCGAACATCTCCGGGCGGGCGGCGAACTCCGGCCCGAGCAGGGAGCCGAGCGAGACCGTCCGCCCGCCGGCCTCCACCACCGCGATGGTCTGCGCCGCCGCGAGCTGGCGGCTGAGCCGGCGGGCCACCCAGCGCAGCGGCGGCCGGACGGGCTTGATCGTCCCCAGGTCCGGACAGGTGCCGACGACCACCTGGCAGCCGGCGGCCTGCAGCGCCTCGACGGCCTCACCGAGCTGGCGGACGGACTGCGCGGCCGGGCTGTGCCGGGTGACGTCGTTCGCGCCCACCATGATCACCGCGAGGTCGGGCCGCTGCGGCAGGGCCAGGTCCACCTGGCGGGCCAGGTCGGCGGAGCGGGCGCCCGACTTGGCCACGTTCAGCAGCCGTACCCGCTGCTCGGCGACCGAGGCCAGCCCGGCCGCCAGCAGGGCGCCCGGGGTCTCGCGCCCGCGCAGGACGCCCAGGCCGGCGGCGGTGGAGTCGCCCAGGAACGCCAGCGTCAGCGGCAGCGCGTCCGCCTCCGGCCCGTCCGCGTCCGGCCCGCCGCCTCCCGGGGCGGCGGCCGGCAGGGCGAAGGCCTCCCCGTACACCCCGTCGGCCTTGGGCGGATCGCCGTCCAGTATCCCGACGGCCCGTACGGCCAGCTTGCTCTCGGTCAGCAGCAGGCCGACCAGCCCCACGCCCAGCAGGCCGATGCCGCCGCCGCCGTACGCGGCCGCTGTGGCGATCCGCCGGGCCACCCGGGCCCTCGACTGCGTAGCCCCTGGCATCCGGTACCCCCTTCGCGTCCTCACGTCGCCCCGGACGGGGCCGATCCAGTGTCTGCGTACTCCTGGTACCCGCCTTGGCCGCGCGCTATCGGCGGGCGTGGGCCATCCGTGGCCATAGTCTTCTGAGTACCGAAAACCTGCAGGGCCACAGACCGGGAGGACCCCCGTGAAGTACTACAACTCGATCATCGACCTGGTCGGCAACACGCCGCTGGTCAAGCTGAACAAGGTCACCGACGGAATCAGCGCGACCGTGCTGGCGAAGGTCGAGTACTTCAACCCCGGTGGTTCGGTGAAGGACCGGATCGCGATGCGCATGATCGAGGCCGCCGAGGCCTCCGGCGCGCTCAAGCCGGGCGGCACCATCGTCGAGCCGACCTCCGGCAACACCGGCATCGGGCTGGCGATCGTGGCGCAGCAGAAGGGCTACCACTGCATCTTCGTCTGTCCGGACAAGGTCTCGACCGACAAGATCAACACGCTGCGCGCGTACGGCGCCGAGGTCGTGGTCTGCCCGACCGCCGTGGCGCCGGAGCACCCGGACTCGTACTACAACGTCTCCGACCGCCTCGTCCGCGAGACCCCGAACGCCTGGAAGCCGGACCAGTACTCCAACCCCGACAACCCGGCCTCGCACTACCACTCCACCGGCCCGGAGCTGTGGGAGCAGACGGACGGGAAGATCACCCACTTCGTGGCGGGGGTCGGCACCGGCGGCACCATCTCCGGCACGGGCAACTTCCTGAAGGAGGCGTCCGGCGGCGCCGTCAAGGTCATCGGCGCCGACCCGGAGGGCTCGGTCTACTCGGGCGGCACCGGCCGGCCGTACCTCGTCGAGGGTGTCGGTGAGGACTTCTGGCCGACCGCGTACGACCGGTCGGTCGCCGACGAGATCGTCGCGGTGTCCGACAAGGACTCCTTCCAGATGACCCGCCGCCTCGCCAAGGAGGAGGGCCTGCTGGTCGGCGGCTCCTGCGGGATGGCCGTGGTGGCCGCCCTGGAGGTCGCCAGGCGGCTCGGCCCGGACGACGTCGTCGTGGTGCTGCTGCCGGACGGCGGCCGCGGCTACCTGTCCAAGATCTTCAACGACGACTGGATGGCCGACTACGGGTTCCTGCCGTCCTCGACCGACGAGTCCTCGATCGGCGAGGTGCTGGCCCGCAAGGACGCCATCGAGCACGAGGGCATCCCGCAGTTCGTCCACATGCACCCGCACGAGACGGTCGCCGAGGCCGTCCGGGTGCTCCAGGAGTACGGCGTCTCGCAGATGCCCGTGGTCTCCCCGGGGGCCGGCCACCCCGACATCATGGCGGGCGAGGTGATCGGCTCGGTGGCCGAGAAGCTCCTGCTGGAGGGCCTGTTCGCGAAGACGACCGACCTCGGCGACCCGCTGGAGAAGGTCATGTCCAAGCCGCTGCCGGTGGTCGGCTCGGGCGAGACCGTGACCAGCCTGATGACGGTGCTGGAGAAGGCCGACGCGGCCGTCGTGCTGGTGGACGGCAAGCCGCAGGGCATCGTCACCCGGCAGGACCTGCTGGGGTTCCTGACCAGCCGTACCGGCCACTGAGCCGGTATCAGGGCGCTTCGTCCGGCGGGGGACTGAAACTTCGTCCACCCGGTGAAGTGGTACACCGACGTCACCTCGGCGCAGCATTCGGTTAACACCGGTCGTGCAATGTATGAGTCACGGCAAGACGCCGAGCGAGATGACAGCAACCGTCGGGAGCGGCTCCCCGGCAACCGCGGTCATCTGGGACACGTCGGTCGGCCCTGACCCGGCCCGCCGTGTCTGCCCGTGGGGGACGCCGTCGTCCCGCCCCTGTCCGGTACTGCCGGTCACAGGGTGCGGCGGCTCCCGCGGCATCCACCGCGCCGAAAGGCGCGTCTCCGCGGCTCCCGGGTGGGGGAGCCCAGGCGGAGGCGAGAAGGCCGGTCCCTCTTCGGAGGGGCCGGCCTTCCCGCGTGCGGGCCCGGTCCTGTCCGCACGCGCGTGTGTTCCCGTACCCTCGCACGCATGACCAGCACCGAACCGACCGGCCAGGACGCCCCGCGCTACGTCCGGCTCAGCATCGAACTCATCGCCGAGATCACCGATGAGAAGGCCCTCAAGGCCGCCGCGCTCTCCCAGGTGGAGGACGACGAGTACCTCGACGACGACGAGCGGGCGCAGTCCGTCGAGGCCATCGAGGTGGACCCGTCGGGTTCGCTCGCCCACTTCATCGACCCGGTCGCCCTGCTCGGCGACATCCCGGGTGTCGAGCTCGCCTCGGCGACCTGGGAGTCGGCACAGACCGAGTTCGACCCGGAGGGGGAGGGCTGGGACGAGTACACGGTGGACGAGTCCGCCGAGTGACGTTCCGCCGGGTGGAACACCACTGAGCTGCTGTGACGGCCGCCCGCCCCGTGTGTGCCCCGCGCATACACAGGGTGGGCGGTTTGTCCATATTTGGCACGAAGATAAGTGATCTCATACGATCGCAAGCCATTGCAGGTGCAACCGCAGACGAACGGATCGCATCTCTCCATCCGTAGGGTCCGCGAGGGCGAGCAGCAGGGAGACACGACGTGACCGCACGAGACCGGCGAAACCGGCCCACGGGGGGCAACTGGAGTCGGCGCGGCGTCCTCGCCGGCCTGCTCGGGGCCCCGGTGCTGCTGATCGCCGCCTGCAACGACTCGGACAGCGGCAGCAACGGCGCCACCGGCACTCCGGGTGGCACGGGCACGGGCACGGGCGAGGGGGCCACCGGCGCCGCCTCCGCGTCCCCCTCCGGCAGCCCGTCGCCGAAGACCTCCGTCGCCACGATCACCGTGGTGCCCGCCGACGAGGCCGCCAACGCCAGCTTCAGCGAGCCCGTCAAGGTCACCGTCGCCGCCGGCACCCTCACCTCCGTGAAGGTCGCCGACTCCACCGGCAAGGCCGTCGACGGGCAGATGTCCGCCGACTCGACCAGCTGGACGAGCACCGGCACGCTGACCAGCGGCACCAAGTACACCGTCGCGGTCGCGGCCACCGACGGCGACAAGCTGGAGGCGGACGCCAACACCACCTTCACCACCACGACCCCCGCCAACACCTTCGTCGGGTACTTCACCCCGGAGGACGGCTCGGTCGTCGGCGTCGGCATGCCGGTCTCGATCAACTTCAACAAGCCGATCACCGACCGCAAGGCCGTCCAGCAGGCGATAACCGTGATAGCCCGGCCGGGGGTCGAGATAGTCGGGCACTGGTTCTCCAGCACCCGGCTCGACTTCCGGCCCGAGGACTACTGGGCGGCCGGCACCAAGGTCACCCTCAAGCTCCGGCTCAAGGACGTCGAGGGCGCCAAGGGCTACTACGGCACCCAGTCCAAGGACGTGAACTTCACCGTCGGCCGCAGCCAGACCAGCGTCGCCGACCTCTCCGCCAAGACGCTCACCGTCACGACCGACGGCCAGGTCAGCGCGACGTACCCGATCTCCGGCGGCTCCCCCGAGCACACGACCTGGGCCGGGAAGATGGTCATCTCCGAGCAGTTCCAGCAGACCAAGATGGACTCCACCACGGTCGGCCTCGGCGACGAGTACAACATCCCCGACGTGCCGCACGCCCAGCGCCTGACCACCTCCGGCACCTTCATCCACGGGAACTACTGGTCCAGCCCGGCCATCTTCGGCAAGGTCAACGGCAGCCACGGCTGCGTCGGGCTCCAGGACGCCAAGGGCGGCGAGGACCCGGCCATGAACGGCTACAAGTTCTACAAGAGCTCGATGATCGGCGACGTGGTCGAGGTTGTGAACTCCGGCGACAAGACCGTCGAACCGTCCAACGGCCTGAACGGCTGGAACATGGCCTGGACGGCCTGGAAGGCCGGCAGCGCCGTCTGACCCCCCGCCCCCGCCGTCCGTCCGGACACGACGGCAGGCCGGCCGGCGGGTGCTCCACCGGCCGGCCGACGCTCCGGGCGGGCTCAGCCCTCGGTGCGGGCGACGCCGATCGGGCAGCTTGCGCCGGTGCCGCCCAGACCGCAGTAGCCGCCCGGGTTCTTGGCGTCCGAGAGGTACTGCTGGTGGTACGGCTCCGCCGGGTAGAACGGGCCGGCGGGCGCGATCTCGGTGGTGATCGGGCCGAGCCGGATGGCGCTCAGGGCGGGCTGGAAAGCCTCCCTGGTGGCCTCGGCGGTGGCGGCCTGGGCGGGCGAGTGGGTGTAGACGGCGGAGCGGTACTGGGTGCCCACGTCGTTGCCCTGGCGGTTGCCCTGGGTCGGGTCGTGCGCCTCCCAGAAGGTCTTGAGCAGCGCCTCGTAGCTGATCACCGCCGGGTCGTAGACCACCCGGACGGCCTCGGTGTGGCCGGTCCGGCCGCTGCACACCTCCTCGTACGTCGGGTTCTCGGTGTGCCCGCCCTGGTAGCCGACCAGGGTCGTCCAGACGCCGGGCAGCTTCCAGAAGGTGCGCTCGGCGCCCCAGAAACAGCCGAGGCCGAAGTCGGCGACCTCCAGGCCGGCCGGGTACGGGCCGGTGAGCGGGGTGCCGAGGACGGTGTGCGGCTCGGTCAGGGTGAACCGCGCGGCCGCCCGGCCGGGCAGCGCCTGGTCGGCGGAGACGAGCTCGTTCTTGTGGCGGTTGAACAGCACGGCCTGCTCCAGCTGTCGAGGGGACGCTTGCGGACAGTCCAACGCCCGCCGGCGGCCGCGGATTCCGCAGCGGCGGCGGGCGGCGCCGGGCGGCCCTGGCGGCCGGGCTCGCGGCGGTGGGATGCTGGGGCCGGGGCACTCGCGCAGGCAATCTGCTTTGACCGGACTTCACGGCATTTGCCCACTAGTCTCGTTGGTATGACCGAGCACCAGCTTCCCCACGGCTTCGAGACCCTTGCCATCCATGCGGGTCAGGAAGCAGATCCCCGAACCGGGGCCGTCGTCACGCCGATCTACCAGGTGTCCACCTACAAGCAGGACGGGGTGGGCGGCCTCCGCGAAGGCTACGAGTACAGCCGATCCGCCAACCCGACCCGCACCGCGCTGGAGGAGTGCCTCGCCGCCCTGGAGGGGGGCAGCCGCGGGCTGGCCTTCGCGTCCGGGCTCGCCGCCGAGGACACCCTGCTGCGCACCGTGCTCAAGCCGGGCGACCACATCGTCATCCCGAACGACGCCTACGGCGGCACCTTCCGGCTGTTCGCCAAGGTGCTGACCCGCTGGGGCGTGGAGTTCTCGGTGGCCGACACCCAGAACCTGTCCACCGTCCGGGAGGCGCTGCGTCCCAACACCCGCGCGGTCTGGGTGGAGACGCCGTCCAACCCGCTGCTGGGCATCACCGACCTCGCGGCGCTCGCCGAGATCGCGCACGGCGCGGGCGCGCTGCTGGTGGTGGACAACACCTTCGCCAGCCCCTACCTCCAGCAGCCGATCTCGCTGGGCGCCGACGTGGTGGTGCACTCCACCACCAAGTACATGGGCGGCCACTCGGACGTGGTCGGCGGCGCGCTGGTCGCGGCCTCGGCCGGGCTCGGCGAGGAGATCGCGTACCACCAGAACG
The DNA here is from genome assembly GCF_042669755.1 of Kitasatospora sp. NPDC057223. NCBI lineage: Bacteria > Bacillati > Actinomycetota > Actinomycetes > Kitasatosporales > Streptomycetaceae > Kitasatospora > Kitasatospora sp. NPDC057223. The sequence continues at coordinate 43,692 of NZ_JBHUWW010000021.1, forward strand.
CGATGGGCGCCGTCGCGGGCCCGTTCGACGCCTGGCTGGTGCTGCGCGGCATCAAGACGCTCGGCGTCCGGATGGACCGGCACAGCTCCAACGCGGAGAAGATCGTCGAGCTGCTGACCCGGCACCCGAAGGTCAGCCAGGTGCTGTACCCGGGCCTGCCCGGGCACGCGGGCCACGACATCGCCGCCAAGCAGATGAAGGCGTTCGGCGGCATGGTGTCGTTCCGGGTCGCCGGCGGCGAGCAGGCGGCGGTCGACGTGTGCAACCGCGCGCAGCTGTTCACCCTCGGCGAGTCGCTGGGCGGCGTCGAGTCGCTGATCGAGCACCCGGGCCGGATGACCCACGCCTCGGTGGCCGGTTCGGCCCTGGAGGTGCCCTCGGACCTCGTCCGGGTGTCGGTCGGCATCGAGTCGGCCGACGACCTGCTCGCCGACCTGCAGCAGGCGCTCGGCTAGGAGCTCCGCTCCTCCCCCTCCTCCTGTGCCAGACCTGCCGTGTACGACTCCAGGCAGCCGTTGAAGCGGGCCAGCAGGGCGCAGAACGCCCGCTGCTCGTCGGCCGGCCAGCCGTCCACCAGGCGGCGGATCAGCTCCTCCCGCCCGGCCCGGACCGCGGCGAGCCGTTCGGTGCCGAGCGGGGTGAGGGCGAGGCGTACGGCGCGCCGGTCGGCCGGGTTGCGCACCCGGCCGACCAGGGCGGCGTCGACCAGCGGGGCGGCCTGCCTGGTCACCGTCGAGGAGTCGATGCCCAGGGCGTCGGCCAGCGCCTTGATGTTGGCCGGGCCGTGCCGGTCGAGGCGGTCGAGCAGCAGGTAGGCCGCGCGGTCCAGGGCGCCGAGGCCGTCGGAGCTGCGGACCTGTTCCAGCCGGCGGGCGAACACCGCCACCTGGTACTGGAGCCGGTTGTGCAGGGAGTCGGTGCGGCTGGTGGCCAGGGGCGAGGTCGTCGTCATCGCGGCTCACGATCGGTGTGCGGTGAGGGAGGCTCAGACCGAGCAGCGTACGCGCGCCGGGCGGGCCCGGGAACAGGGTGAACAGCGGGAACGGGTACGGACGTCCCCGGCCCGCGGGCCGGCCCGCCGTACGCTGGCGGCATGCAGAGCCGGCAGATCACCCTCGACGACGTCCGCGGTGCCCACAAGATGCTCGCCGGGGTGGCCCGGGTCACCCCGATGGAGGGCAGCCGCCACCTCTCCGAACTGGTCGGCGCCCCGGTCCGGCTGAAGTGCGAGAACCTCCAGCGGACCGGGTCGTTCAAGCTGCGCGGCGCGTACGTGCGGATCGCCGGGCTGTCGCCGGTGGAGCGGGCGGCCGGCGTGGTGGCGGCGAGCGCCGGCAACCACGCGCAGGGGGTGGCGCTGGCGGCCTCGCTGCTGGGAGTGCGCTCGACGGTGTTCATGCCGGTGGCGGCGCCGCTGCCGAAGGTCGCGGCCACCCGGGACTACGGCGCCGAGGTCCGGCTGTACGGCGCGAACGTGGACGAGGCGCTGCAGGCCGCGCAGCGGTACTCGGACGCCACCGGCGCGGTGTTCATCCACCCGTTCGACCACTGGGACGTCATCACCGGCCAGGCCACCGTGGGCCTGGAGATCCTGGACCAGTGCCCCGAGGTGCGGACCATCCTGGTCGGCGTGGGCGGCGGCGGGCTGCTGGCCGGCATCGCGGCGGCGGTCAAGCCGCTGCGGCCCGACGTGCAGGTGATCGGCGTCCAGGCGGCGGGCGCGGCCGCCTACCCGCCCTCGCTCGCGGCGGGCCGCCCGATGTCGCTGGAGCACGTCGCCACGATGGCCGACGGGATCATGGTCGGCCGCCCGGGGGACATCCCGTTCGAGGTGATCAACACGCTGGCGGACGGCATCAGGACGGTGTCCGAGGACTCCCTCTCCCGGGCCCTGCTGCTGAGCCTGGAGCGCCTGAAGCTGGTCGTGGAGCCGGCCGGGGCCAGCCCGGTCGCGGCGCTGCTGGAGCAGCCGCACTCCTTCCAGGGCCCGGTGGTGGCGGTGCTCTCCGGTGGCAACATCGACCCCCAGCTGATGCAGCGGGTGCTGCGGCACGGCCTGGCGGCGGCCGGCCGCTACCTGTCGCTGCGGGTGCGGCTGACCGACCGGCCGGGCTCGCTGGCGGACCTGCTGGGCGTGCTGACCCGGGTGGACGCGAACGTCCTGGACGTGGCGCACGTCCGGATCGACCCGCGGCTCGGGCTGACCGAGGTGGAGGTCGACCTGCACCTGGAGACCAAGGGGCCCGAGCACTGCGACCTGGTGGCGAGTGAGCTGCGCGACGCGGGCTACGTCGTGTCGCACTGACGTTCCGTCGGCGGCCGGCCGGGCGTCGCACGGATATCCGGGTGCCGTTGTCGGTGGCGCCTGCCAGGATGGCAGGGCCCGGCACCTTGACGCGATATATCGCAAGCTGCCATTCTCGCGATGTATCGCGTTCCTAGCCGATCGCCAGTGCGAATACAGGCATGAACACCCGGCTGCTCGGGTAGCCCTATGTGGGCACAAAGTGGGACAAAAGCACCCCATGTACTCGTGAAGTACACCGTCAGAGGAGATGAGGCAGGCCCATGGCGCCAGCCATCCAAGCCGAGAACCTGGTGAAGACCTTCGGTGACGTACGAGCCCTGGACGGCGTCAGCCTCGACGTCCCCGAGGGCACGGTGCTCGGCCTGCTCGGCCCGAACGGCGCCGGCAAGACCACCACCGTCCGCGTCCTCACCACCCTGCTCCGCCCCGACTCCGGCCACGCGGTGGTCGCCGGGGTCGACGTGCTCAAGCACCCCAACAAGGTCCGCAGCCTGATCGGGCTCTCCGGCCAGTACGCCGCCGTCGACGAGTACCTGACCGGCCGTGAGAACCTCCAGATGGTCGGCGAGCTCTACCAGATGACCGTCCGGGACTCCAAGGCCCGCGCCCGCGAGCTGCTGGAGTGGTTCAACCTCACCGAGGCCGCCGACCGCACCGCGAAGACCTACTCCGGCGGCATGCGCCGCCGGCTCGACCTCGCGGCCGCCCTCGTCGTCCGGCCGCCGGTGATGTTCCTGGACGAGCCCACCACCGGACTGGACCCGCGCAACCGGCTCGCCCTCTGGGAGGTGATCGAGACCCTGGTCGAGCAGGGCACCACGCTGCTGCTCACCACCCAGTACCTGGAGGAGGCCGACCGCCTCGCCCACGACATCGCGGTGGTCGACCACGGCAAGGTGATCGCCCGGGGCACCGCCGACCAGCTCAAGGCACAGATCGGCGGCGAGCGGATCGAGGTCGTCGTGCACGACCGCGGCCTGGTCGGCGAGGCCGTCGCGGCCCTCGCGCCGTACGCCAAGGGCGACCCGGCGGTCGAGAAGAACACCCGCCGGATCACCGTGCCGGTCAGCGGCGGCGCCAAGGTGCTCGCCGACGTGATCCGCGAACTCGACGCCCGCTCGATCGAGATCGACGACATCGGCCTGCGCCGCCCCACCCTCGACGACGTCTTCCTGTCCCTCACCGGGCACGCCACCACCGCCGAGGACGCGGAGAACGGCGGCGACGGGCCGGCCGCGAAGCGCGGCCGGGACGGGCACTCCGGCGACACGCCGGACAAGCAGGCCGTCACGGCCGGAAAGGACGTCTGAGATGTCCGCGTCCACGGCCACCGAACACGCCATCGGCGGCGCCGTACCCCAGCAGCGGCACGGCGTGGCGGCGACCATGCACGACTCCTGGGTGGTCGCCAAGCGCAACCTGCGCCGGATGACCCGCATCCCGGAGATCGTGGTCTTCGGCCTGATGCAGCCGGTGATGTTCGTCCTGCTGTTCTCGTACGTCATGGGCGGGGCGATCCAGATCCCCGGGACGGAGTCCAGCTCCTCCACCTACACCCAGTTCCTGATGGCGGGCATCTTCGCCCAGACCGTCACCTTCGCGGTGGCCGGCGCCTCGGCCGGTATCGCGGAGGACATGACCAAGGGCCTGGTGGACCGCTTCCGCTCGCTGCCGATGGCCCGCTCGGCCGTGCTGGTCGGCCGCACCCTCGCCGACCTCGTGCAGACGGCGTTCATCCTGCTGGTGCTCGCCCTGGTGGCGCTGGCGGTCGGCTGGCGCATCCACGAGGGCTTCCTGAAGGCCCTCGGCGCGTTCGGGCTGCTGCTCCTGCTCGGCTACGCCTTCTCCTGGATCGGCGCGCTGATCGGCCTGCTGGTGCGCAGTCCGGAGGCCGCCACCTCGGCCGGCCTGATCTGGCTGTTCCCGCTGACGTTCATCTCCAACGCGTTCGTCCCGATCAGCAGCATGCCCGACTGGCTCCAGCCGGTCGCCTACTGGAACCCGTTCAGTGCCACCGTGCAGGCGTGCCGCGACCTCTTCGGCAACCAGGTCGGCCCGGTCGACGACGCCTGGCCGATGCAGCACGCGACGCTGGTGTCGGTGGTCTGGTCGCTGATCATCACGGCGGTCTTCTCCTGGCTCGCGGTGCGCAAGTACCGCTCCGCGGTCGGGTAGCGCCGGGCGGCCCGGGCCGGTCGGCCCGGGGCCGGGCACACGTGAAGGGCGGCCGTGGAGGGATCCACGGCCGCCCTTCACGTGTGCGCGCTGCTCAGCCGGTGTACGGCTTGACCTCGGTGATCCGCACCGTGGCCCGCTTGCCGTTCGGCAGCTCGTACGTGGCGTCCTCGCCGATCTTCTTGCCGTCGATGGCGCGGCCGAGCGGCGACTGCGGCGAGTAGATGTCCAGGTCGCCGGCCGCCTCGCGGGAGCCGAGCAGGAAGACCATGGTGTCGTCCGGGTCGCCGTCGAACGCGACCGTCACGACCATGCCGGGGGCCACCACACCGGTGTCGGTGGGGGCCTCGCCGACCTTGGCGCGCTCCAGGAGCTGGGTGAGCTGGCGGACGCGGAGTTCGCCCTTGCCCTGCTCCTCCTTGGCCGCGTGGTAGCCGGCGTTCTCCTTGAGGTCGCCCTCTTCGCGTGCCGCCTCGATCTTCTGGGCGATCTCGACGCGCCACGGGCCGGTCAGGTTCTCCAGCTCGGCCTTGAGCTGGTTGTAGCCGGACTGAGTGAGCCAGGTCACGTTTTCGCTGGTCTGGGTCACGGGTGCTCCTCGTAGGTACTGGGCTGCGCCGGGTGCTGAGGTCGCCGGCACGGGTGGTGGTGATATCGGTCTTAAGTACAGAAGGTCGGTCTTAACTACAAAGCAACGCCCACTCCCGGACCATCCGGCGCGGAAGGGGCGAAACCCCGAGCCTAACAATTTCCGCCAGCGGACGGGAGAGGCATCGGCGCGCTGTTGACCACAAGGTTGCGCGAAAGTGACCGGGTTCCGCCGGGCACCTTGGACGGATTCCCGCGCCCCGGATCGAATATGCGCCTGAAAGGGTGAGTTCCGCGCCGCCCGGTGGCGGCGGGCGGGTCTATTTCGCGGGGGTACAGCCCAGCAGCTGGGCGGTGGTGCCGCGGGCGGTCGTCCTCAGGGTCAGCAGCGCCTGGTAGCTGGTGCCCGCCGCCGGCACCTGGAAGTCGGACAGGCCGACCACCGCGCCGTCCGCCGACTGCGAGCGGACGGTGCACGTACCGGCGGTGCCGTCGCTCTTGCTCACCTGGAGGTTGATCTGCATCTCGGAGTCCGAGACGGCCTGGAAGGTCGGCACCAGGCCGTTCATCTTCGTCTCGCGCAGCAGGTACGAGGCGCCGAACCAGCCGACCACCAGCAGCAGGACGACGGCGCAGGCCGCTCCGACGGCCTTCAGCCTGCGGTCCGCCTCACGGTCGCCGGTCCGGCCGTACCGGCCCTCGGGCAGCTGCGGGGTGCTGGTACCGACGCTCATGCTGGCTCAGTCCTCTCCGGGGAGGGGCCGGCGGGGTGATGCGGGGAATGTAAGGCTCCTCCAGTCCGTCACTATAGGAGGGGCACGCCCGCGGCCGGTCCAGCGGGGGCGGGGGGCCTGCCCTGCCGACGCGTGTCGGCGGTGGGCCCCACGGTGGTGCGGCCCTGACACTGCGCAGCCCGGACGGTGGGCGGCACAGAACAATGGTGGAAGGAAACCAGGCGTTGACTGAGCAGTTGCGACTGATGGCGGTGCACGCCCACCCGGACGACGAGTCCAGCAAGGGCGCGGCCTCCATGGCCATGTACATCGACCAGGGGGTGGACGTGCTCGTGGCCACCTGCACCGGCGGAGAGCGCGGGTCGGTCCTCAACCCGAAGCTCCAGGGGGACCCGTTCGTCGAGGAGAACATCCACGAGGTGCGCCGCAAGGAGATGGACGCGGCCCGCGAGATCCTCGGGGTCAAGCAGGCCTGGCTGGGCTTCGTCGACTCCGGGCTGCCCGAGGGCGACCCGCTGCCGCCGCTGCCCGAGGGCTGCTTCGCCCTCGTGGACCTGGCCGAGGCGGCCGAGCCGCTGGTGCGGCTGATCCGCGAGTTCAAGCCGCAGGTCATCACGACCTACGACGAGAACGGCGGCTACCCGCACCCGGACCACATCATGACCCACAAGATCACCATGCTCGCCTTCGACGCCGCCGGGGACCCGGACGCGTACCCGGAGGCCGGTGACCCCTGGCAGCCGCTGAAGCTCTACTACAACCACGGCTTCCCGATGGGCCGGATCCGCGAGCTGCACAAGTACCTCACCGAGCACGGGCAGGACTCGCCGTACGGCGAGTGGATCGAGGGCTGGGAGAAGAGCGGCCGCAAGGAGCGCGAGATCACCACCCGCGTGGAGTGCGCGGACTGGTTCGAGACCCGGGACCGCGCGCTGATCGCCCACGCCACCCAGATCGACCCGGACGGCCCGTGGTTCCGCGTCCCGCTGGACGTCCAGCGCGAGGTGTGGCCGACCGAGGACTACGAGCTCGCCCGCTCCCTCATCGACACCGACCTCCCCGAGGACGACCTCTTCGCCGGCCTGCGCACCCGCAGCCTGGCGGCCGAGCCGGGGGCCTGACCCGGGGCCCGGCCCACCGGTTCTCCGACACGCACCACCCCGGTGACCCGGCCCGCACCGGGCCGGGTCACCATGGAGAGATGAGCACCCCCGTGAACCTCACCGACCTGGCCACCGGGCTCGCCCTGGACGAGACCAAGGTGACCCCCGGCCTGCTGGGCTTCGTGGTCTTCGCCGCGCTCGCGGTCGCCACCTGGTTCCTGGTGAAGTCGATGAACAAGCAGTTCAAGCGCGTGGACTTCGTCGAGGAGCCGGAAACCGCCGCGAAGGAGTGAGCCCGGATGAAGATCGCCGTCGATGACCTCTCCGGCCCCGAGATCGCCGCGTTCCTGGAGTCGCACGTCCAGGAGATGCGGTCCGTCACGCCCCTGGAGAGCAAGCACGCCCTCGACCTGGCGGGCCTGCGCCGGCCCGAGGTCACCTTCTGGACGGCCCGCGACGACGACGGCGCCCTGCTCGGCTGCGGCGCGATCAAGCGGCTGGACGGTGGCCACGCGGAGATCAAGTCGATGCGCACCGCCCCGGCCCGCAAACGCGGCGGGGTGGCTTCCGCCCTGCTGGCGCACATCGTCGCCGAGGCCACCTCGGCCGGTTACACCCGGCTGAGCCTGGAGACCGGCTCGGCCGACTTCTTCGCGCCGGCCCGCGCGCTGTACGCGAAGTTCGGCTTCGAGCACTGCGAGCCCTTCGCCGACTACCGCGAGGACCCGCACAGTGCCTTCATGACCAGGCCGCTGCCGGGCCGGCCGCGCTAGCGGCGACAGGGCCCCGCCGGCCGCGACGCCCCGGACGGCGTCGAACGGCCGCTCGGCGGTGACGTCCTTGAGCGGGCGCCCCGCCCCCGCCCTCGGCCGGGGGCGGGGCGCAGTCGTGCCGGGTCGGGGACGGATTTGACGCCGCGGTGCGCAAGGATGGGGGCATGCCGAACCGTCTTGCCGACGCCACCTCGCCGTATCTGCTGCAGCACGCCGACAACCCGGTGGACTGGTGGCCCTGGGGGCCCGAAGCGTTCGCGGAGGCCGAGCGACGCGGCGTGCCGGTGCTGCTGTCCGTCGGGTACGCGGCCTGCCACTGGTGCCACGTGATGGCGCACGAGTCGTTCGAGGACGAGAAGACCGCCGAGTACGTCAACGAGCACTTCGTCGCCGTGAAGGTCGACCGCGAGGAGCGGCCGGACGTCGACGCCGTCTACATGGAGGCGGTGCAGGCCGCCACCGGCCAGGGCGGCTGGCCGATGACGGTGTTCCTGACGCCCGAGAAGGACCCGTTCTACTTCGGGACGTACTTCCCGCCCGAGCCCCGGCACGGGATGCCGTCCTTCCCGCAGGTGCTGGAAGGCGTGGACGCGGCCTGGCGCGAACGGCGCGAGGAGGTCGGCGAGGTGGCCGCCCGGATCAGGGCCGACCTCGCCGAGCGGGCGGCCGTCTACTCGCTGGGCTCCGGCGTCGCCGCGCCGCCCGCCGAGGCGGACCTGCGACAGGCGGTGGCCGGCCTCGGCCGCAGCTTCGACCCGGTGCACGGGGGCTTCGGCGGGGCGCCCAAGTTCCCGCCGTCGATGGCCGTCGAGTTCCTGCTCCGCCACCACGCCCGGACGGGCACCGAGGCCGCACTGGAGATGGCCGGCCGCACCTGCGAGGCGATGGCCCGGGGCGGCATCTACGACCAGCTCGGCGGCGGCTTCGCCCGCTACTCGGTGGACGCCGAGTGGGTGGTGCCGCACTTCGAGAAGATGCTCTACGACAACGCGCTGCTGCTGCGCACCTACCTGCACCTGTGGCGGGCCACCGGCGACGTCCTCGCGCGCCGCGTCGCACTGGAGAGCGCCGACTTCCTGCTGCGCGAACTGCGCACCCCCGAGGGCGGGTTCGCCTCGGCGCTGGACGCGGACAGCCTCGACGCGGCCACCGGGAAGTCCGTCGAGGGCGCCTACTACGCCTGGACGCCGCAGCAGTTGGCGGACGTGCTCGGCCCCGAGGACGGCGCGGCCGCCGCCCGGCTCTTCGCGGTCACCCCGCAGGGGACCTTCGAGCACGGCGCCTCCGTGCTCCAACTGCCCGCCGACCCGGCCGACCCGGAGGACTACGAGCGCCTCCGGGCCCTGCTGTTCGCCGCCCGCGCGGAGCGGCCCGCCCCGGCCCGCGACGACAAGGTGGTGGCCGCCTGGAACGGCCTGGCGATCGCCGCCCTGGCCGAGACCGGCGCGCTGCTGGAGCGGCCCGACCTGGTGGAGGCCGCCGCCGCTGCCGCCGACCTGCTGATCGAGATCCACCTGCTGCCCGACGGACGGCTGCTGCGCACCTCCCGCGACGGGCGCGGCAACAGCTCCAACGCCGGTGTCCTGGAGGACTACGCGGACACCGCCGAGGGCTTCCTCGCACTGTTCGCGGTCACCGGCGACAGCGCGTGGCTCGACCTGGCCGCCGTCCTGCTGGACACCGTGCTGGCACACTTCACGGACGAGGCGTCAGGGGCGCTGTACGACACGGCGGACGACGCCGAACAGCTGATCCGCCGCCCGCAGGACCCGACCGACAACGCCACCCCGTCCGGCTGGACGGCCGCCGCGAACGCCCTGCTCGGCTACGCCGCCTACACCGGCTCGGAGCGCCACCGCACCGCCGCCGAACGGGCCCTGGCCATCGTCGGCGCACTCGCCTCGCGCGCGCCGCGCTTCATCGGCTGGGGCCTGGCCGCCGCCGAGGCCTGGACGGACGGCCCGCGCGAGGTCGCCGTCGTCGGTCCGGCAGGCGACCCGGCGACCGCCGCCCTGCACCGCACGGCGCTGCTGGCCACCGCCCCCGGCGCGGTGGTCGCGGTCGGCGAGCCCGGCCCCACGGACGTACCGCTGCTGGCCGACAGGCCGCTGCTGGGCGGCGAGCCGGCCGCCTACGTCTGCCGCCACTTCACCTGCGACGCCCCGACGGCGGACACCGCGGTGCTGGCCCAGCGGCTGGGGGTCGTCGTCCGCTGACCGGTCGGGGTGCCGGGAACCGTGCTGCTGGCGGTGATCGAACGGCTCGGCTCGGCTCGGACGGGCCCCGGGCCTTCGGGGAGGTGCCGCCCCGGTTCGGATGGTGGCGGACCGGCCCCGGCGCGCCGGTCGAGGGCGCCTACCTCCGGGCGCCGCCGTACGACCCGCGCCTCGGCCGGATCCCGGCGGCGGCCGGAGCGGCCCCGGCCGGCCCGGAGGTTCGGCGCTCAGTCCCAGTCCCAGCGGACGCCCAGCAGGCACGGGCCCAGGCCGGAGGCGAACACGTGCACCCCGTGGTGCCCGTCCAGGGTCAGCTCCTCGGACTCGTACGGCTCCTCGCCGGGGGAGTGGCAGGCGAAACGGTGGCAGCGCACCGGGAGCGCGGCCGGGTCGAAGGTCACCTGGAGGACGTACTGGCCCGTCCCGGAGTTGAAGCCCCGGACGTACTCGCGGGCGGGCTCCGGGGCCGGGGCGTCGTCGAAGCCGTAGCCGAGCAGGTGGGCGTCGCCGGTGCGCAGGCGGCGGTCCAGCAGCAGTTCGGCGACCAGCAGGTCGGCGGCCTGGTCCCGGCGGATCCGGCCCGGGCGGCAGTTCTCCTCGGCCCGCACGACGACCCGGGAGATGTCGGCGCCCGGGTCGCCCTGGTGGAGGGCGAGGTAGCGGTCGACGCCGTCGCGGTGTGCCCGGACGGCGTGCAGGGAGTCCCGCCGCCGGAGCCGGCGGTCCGGGCCGAGCCGGACGCGCTCGATGTGGGTGACGGTGTGCAGGCCGGTGTCGGGCGGCCCGGGGAGGGCGGCCAGCAGGTCGTCCACCGCCGCCGCCGGGCTGATCAAGTCCCGGTACGGGCGCACCGACGGGCCGTCCGCCGGGGCGGGCCCGGGCGACCGGCGGGGGCCGAGCAGCCGGGTGAGCGAGTGCGCCGGGAGTTCCAGCACGTCCTCCAGCACCCTGACCGCCCGCAGTGACTCCGGCCGCTCGGGCCGTCTCCTGCCCTGCTGCCAGTAGCTGAGGCTGGTCACTCCGACCTGCACGCCGCGTTGCGCGAGGTGCAGGCGCACCCGGTGCAGGGCGAGCCCGCGGGCGGCGATGGCGGTGCGCAGGGCGAGGTGGAACGGCCCGGTGCGCAGGGCGGTGGCGAGGTCGGGGGGTGGTGCGGTCCGCTGCATGTCCGACTCCTCCGGATCGCCGGCGGTGCTGCCCGGGCGGGCGTGAATATTCACACGGGCCGGCCCCGGTTGTCACCGGTGGGCGCCCGCACGGCCGGGCCGGGGGCCGGCCCGTTCACATCCGGGCGCCGCCGTTCACACCCCGGGCGGGCCCGCGCCGAGCCCGTTGACCACTCTGCGTCAACGGGCGGATGCTCTGTCGCAGCGTCCGGACGCGCCCCCACAGCAACTCCTCCGCAGGTGCAAGGAGGCATTCCCCCATGGCAGTTCAACCCCCACCGCCGAGAGCACGGCTGCGCCGCACGGTCGCGGCGCTCGCCCTCGGCGTGCTCGCTCCGGCGCTCACCGTCGCCGCCACCACCCCGGCCCGGGCCGCCGCCCCCGAGGCCGCCCCCGAGAGCGCCCGGGCGGCCCAGGCCGCCCCCGTCCGGCCCGCGGCCGGCAGCGCCACGGACCTGGCCGGCACGTCCAGGAAGCTCGGCATCACCATGCAGCAGCAGCAGAACACCAACTGGTGCTGGGCGGCGAGCGGCAACACCATCGCCACCTGGTTCGGCTACGGCTACAGCCAGAACCAGTTCTGCAACGCCGCGTTCGGCCGCTCGGCCGACTCCGCCTGCCCCAACAGCCAAGCCACGCTGGGTGATGTGCAGAACGGCCTGAGCCGGATCGGCATCAACCCCGGCTCCTACGTGACGGGTTACCTCCGCTACGCCACCGTGCAGGGCGAGGTGAACGCCGACCGGCCGGTCGAGACCCGGATCCAGTGGAGCTCCGGCGGCGGGCACATGCACGTGCTGTACGGCTACGACACGGCCGCGAACTGGGTCTACTGGGGTGACCCGTGGCCGTCCAACTACCGCTACAACTGGGCCGACTACTCGTACTACGTGAGCAACGGCTCGTTCTCCTGGACCCACTCCCTCTACCGGATAGGCGCGTGAGGCGACTATGACGGACCTCAGGAAGGCCGCCGCCACCGCCCTGCTCGCGCTCGGCCTCGGCCTGGCCGTGACCCCGCCCGCCCACGCGGCCGGCGACCCGGTGCCCGCGCCGGTCGGCGCCGCCGAACTGGCGAAGGCCCGCGAAGCCGCGCAGAGCCCGGCCGTGCTGGACCAGCTCGGCCGGTTCTTCGCCCGCGAGGGCGCCGGGCAGAGCGGTCGGCCGGCCCTCGAAGCGGCCCCGGCCGGCCCGGGCGCGGCGCGCCTGGCCGGTGACACCGTCGCCGTCTACACCCTCGACGAGGGCTTCGTGGCGGGTGCGGCGGGTGCGCCCGTCGCCCGCGCCGACTTCGTGGCCAGCCGCGCGGTGTCGGCGGACGGCAGGGTCGCCTCGGTGTGGACCGTCCAGGAGGAGGGCCGTTGGCGGGTGGTCAACATCGCCTCCGGCGGCGACGAGGGCGACTACGCGGCGAAGGCCGCGAGCGGCGGCGGTACGGCGTTCCGCGAGCCGCAGCTGAACGCCTGGTACGTGCTGCGCGAGGGCCGGGTGCTGCCGCTCGACGACGAGGCCCGCCGCTCGGTCGGCGCCGGCGGGGTGACCCTCGCGGCCTACCAGCGGCTGGTGCACCAGCGGTACGGCGACAAGCTGCCCGGCTCGGCGTACGACCGGGCCGGCCGGGGCGGCGGCTACCGGGCGGACGACGCGGCCCCGGCCGGCCACGGCGTCGCCCTGCCGGCGCTCACGGCGGCCGCCGCTCTGGGCGTCACGGCGCTCACGGGCGCGGGTGCCGCGCTGCGGCGCCGGCCGCGCAGCGGGGCACGGGTGCGGGTGCGCTGGTAGGGCCCGCGCGCGGGTGCGTGGGGAGCGGCGGGCCCGGATCGGACCGGGTCCGCCGCTCCGCTTTGCTCCGATTCGCTCACACTGCGTCACCGATTGGACAAATAAGCTGTGCGCACAGGAAATTGACGCAGCGTTGACCCCCCGTTCGCCGTCCGATGCAACCTCCGAGTGACGTTCGGTAGATACGATGTGGCATTCGGTCAACGGCGACCGGGGCAGTCGGGAGCGGAGAAGGGGTGGGGCGGCCGGAGCCGACCACGAGCCGCACGGGAGAGGGGAAGCCGATGCCGGACAAGGGTTCGACGGGAGCAGGAGTGTGGGGCGCGCTGGTGGTGGTCACGGCCGCGGTGGCCGTCGTCGCGGCCTATCTGGTCGAGGGTGCCGCGCTGGTGCTCGGAGTGGTGGGCGTCGAGGTGCTGTTCGTGATGGGCTACGTGGCCCGGCGGTTCCGGCTCACCCACGCGCCGTTGCTGCTGCGGGCGGGCCGGGCGGGCGCGGGGGCGGCGCAGGCGGAGCACTGCGAGCGCTGCCGGCGGGCCCGTGAGGCGCTGGACGCCCGGGCGGCGGCGAAGCGGGCCGGCGCGGTGCGCGGGCTGCATCTGGGCTTCGGCGCGACGGAGGGGCTGGAGGACGGCGGGCGGCCGGGCTCAGCCCGCGACGGTGTAGGCCACCAGCGAGACGCCCACGTACTGCACGATGAAGGCGCCGAGCGTGAAGGCGTGGAAGACCTCGTGGAACCCGAACCAATGCGGTGACGGGTTGGGCCGCTTGAGCCCGTAGACCACGCCGCCGAGGCTGTAGAGGACGCCGCCGACGATCATCAGGGTGATCACGGCGGCGCCGCCGGTGCGGATCATGTCGGGCAGGAAGAAGACGGCGGCCCAGCCGAGCGCGAGGTAGCAGGGCGTGTAGAGCCAGCGCGGGGCGCCGACCCAGAACACCCGGAACGCTATTCCCGCGAGAGCTCCGCCCCAGACCAGCCAGAGCAGGGTCTGCTGCCGTCCGCCGTGCAGCAGCAGGATGGTGAACGGGGTGTACGAGCCCGCGATGATCAGGAAGATGTTCGCGTGGTCGAGGCGCCGCAGGACGGCGTCGCCCCGCGGGCCCCAGTTGAACCGGTGGTAGACGGCGCTGACGCCGAAGAGCAGCCAGGCGCTCGCCGAGTAGACGGCGCAGGCGACCTTGGCCTGGGTCGAGTCCGCCAGGCAGATCAGCACGATGCCGGCGGCCACCGAGGCCGGGAACATCCCGGCGTGCAGCCACCCGCGCCACTTCGGCTTGACCTCCGCGAGCGTGACCGCGGTCGCGGGCGCGTCGGGGGCGGTGCTCTGGTCAGCAGTCATGCGCAACATGCTACCTACGGATGCGTAGGTTACCGAGGCGTAGGAAGTGGCACTCATCACTCTTGGACGTTTTGGAGTGTTCGGACCCCGTGTTCGACGGGTCCGCGAGGGACGCGACCGCCGGATTACTGACAAGTAATCTGCCGTTCTGGAGTAAAAGTAGGGTCAAACTCGCCGCTGCGCCGTGTTCAGGCCCCGAGGCCGGAGCTACGCTGCAATCACCCTCAAACCCCCCGCTACGCCGTCTCGGTGCAGAGACGGCGTGAAACGGAGCGATCGTGTCGTACGAGAACTCTGCTCTCAGCGCATCCGCGCCCACCCGCCACAAGCGTCTGCTGGCCTGGGTGAGCGAGATCGCGGAGCTCACCCAGCCCGACCGCATCGAGTGGTGCGACGGCTCGGAGGAGGAGTACCAGCGCCTCGCCGACCTGCTGGTGGCTCAGGGCACCTTCCGGAAGCTGAACGCCGAGAAGCGCCCCAACTCCTACTACGCGGCCTCCGACCCGACGGACGTCGCCCGGGTCGAGGACCGCACCTACATCTGCTCCGAGCAGGAGAAGGACGCGGGCCCGACCAACAACTGGAAGGCCCCCGCCGAGATGCGGGAGCTGTTCAGCGGTGCGAACGGCCTCTTCAAGGGCGCCATGAAGGGCCGCACCATGTACGTGGTGCCGTTCTCGATGGGCCCCGTCGGCTCCCCGCTGGCCGCCTACGGCGTCGAGATCACCGACTCCGCCTACGTCGCCGTGTCGATGCGCGTGATGACCCGGATGGGCCGGGCCGTGATCGACCAGCTCGGCGAGGACGGCGAGTTCGTCAAGGCCGTGCACACCGTCGGCGCCCCGCTGGCCGAGGGACAGGCGGACGTCGCCTGGCCGTGCAACACCACCAAGTACATCTCGCACTTCCCGGAGGCCCGCGAGATCTGGTCCTTCGGCTCCGGCTACGGCGGCAACGCCCTGCTCGGCAAGAAGTGCTACGCGCTGCGGATCGCCTCCACCATGGCACGCGACGAGGGCTGGCTGGCCGAGCACATGCTCGTCCTCAAGCTCACCCCGCCCGCCGGTGAGGCGAAGTACGTCGCGGCGGCCTTCCCGTCCGCCTGCGGCAAGACCAACCTCGCCATGCTCCAGCCCACCATCCCGGGCTGGAAGGTCGAGACGATCGGCGACGACATCGCCTGGATGCGCTTCGGCGCCGACGGCCGGCTCTACGCCATCAACCCCGAGGCCGGCTTCTTCGGCGTCGCCCCCGGCACCGGCCTGGACACCAACGCCAACGCCATCGAGACGCTCTGGGGCAACACCGTCTACACCAACGTCGCGCTCACCGACGACGGTGACGTCTGGTGGGAGGGCCTCACCGACGAGCCGCCGGCCCACCTCACCGACTGGCGCGGCAACGACTGGACGCCGGAGAGCGGCACGCCCGCCGCCCACCCGAACGCCCGGTTCGCCGTGCCCGCCGCGCAGTGCCCGACCATCGCCCCGGAGTGGGAGGACCCGGCGGGTGTGCCGATCTCGGCCATCCTGTTCGGTGGCCGCCGCGCCACCGCCGTCCCGCTGGTCACCGAGTCCTTCGACTGGCAGCACGGCGTCTTCCTCGGTGCGAACATCGCCTCCGAGAAGACCGCCGCTGCCGAGGGCACCGTCGGCGAGCTGCGCCGCGACCCGTTCGCGATGCTGCCGTTCTGCGGCTACAACATGGGCGACTACTTCGGCCACTGGCTGAAGCTCGGCGCCGAGGCCGATGCCGCGAAGCTGCCGAAGATCTACTACGTGAACTGGTTCCGCAAGAACAGCGCGGGCGAGTTCGTGTGGCCGGGCTACGGCGAGAACAGCCGCGTGCTGAAGTGGATCGTCGAGCGCCTGGAGGGCACCGGCGAGGGCACCGAGACCCCGATCGGCGTGCTGCCCACCCAGCGGGCTTTCGACCTGTCCGGCCTGGAGCTGTCGCAGGCCGACCGCGACCTGCTCTTCACCGTGGACGCCGACATCTGGCGCCAGGAGGCCGCACTCGTGCCGGCCCACCTGGAGCTGTTCGGCGAGCACACCCCCACCGAGCTGTGGGACGAGTACCGGGAGCTGGTCAAGCGCCTCGGCTAGGCACCGGCGGCTCGCGTGCGCCGGGCCCTACGGCCGGAGCCCCGGCCGGACGAACCCTCTCCCCGACCACGTTGGGGGATCGTCCGGATCGGGACTCCGGCCGTAGGCGTGCCGGGATGCGGGCGGGCGGCGGGCGGCGGGCGGAGGCTAGGGCTGGGCGTACCCGCTGAGGAACTCGCCGATCCGGGTCACCGCGTCCGTGATCTCCTCCGCGCGGGGCAGCGTGACGAGGCGGAAGTGGTCCGGTTCGGGCCAGTTGAAGCCGGTGCCCTGGACGAGCAGGATGCGCTGCGAGCGCAGCAGGTCGAGCACCATCTGGGCGTCGTCCTTGATCTTGTACACGTTCGGGTCGAGCCGGGGGAAGGCGTACAGCGCGCCCTTCGGCTTGACGCAGCTCACGCCCGGGATCTCGTTCAGCATCTTGTACGCCGCGTCGCGGGACTCCAGCAGCCGGCCGCCCGGCAGGATCAGGTCCTTGATCGACTGCCGGCCGCCGAGCGCCGCGGCCACCGCGTGCTGGGCCGGCATATTGGCGCAGAGCCGCATCGAGGCCAGCACCGTCAGGCCCTCGATGTAGCTGCCGGCCCGGTGCCGGTCGCCGGAGAGGACCATCCAGCCGGAGCGGAAGCCGGCCACCCGGTAGGCCTTGGAGAGTCCGTTGAAGGTGACGCAGAAGAGGTCCGGCGCGAGGGTGGCCAGCGGGATGTGCTCGGCGTCGTCGTAGAGGATCTTGTCGTAGATCTCGTCGGCGTAGACCACCAGCTGGTGACGGCGGGCGATCTCGACGATGCCTTCGAGGATCTCGCGCGGGTACACCGCCCCGGTCGGGTTGTTCGGGTTGATCACGACGATCGCCCGGGTGCGGTCGGTGACCTTGGACTCCATGTCCGCGAGGTCCGGGTACCACTCCGACTGCTCGTCGCAGCGGTAGTGCACGGCCGTGCCGCCCGCCAGGCTGACGGACGCCGTCCAGAGCGGGTAGTCCGGTGCGGGGACGAGCACCTCGTCGCCGTCGTCCAGCAGGGCGGTCATCGCGAGCTGGATCAGCTCCGAGACGCCGTTGCCGAGGAAGACGTCCTCGACGGTGAGCCCGTGCAGGCCGCGCTCCTCGTAGTGCATGACCACGGCGCGGCGCGCGGAGAGCAGGCCCTTGGAGTCCCCGTACCCGTGCGCGGTGGAGAGGTTGCGCAGGATGTCCTGCAGGATCTCCGGGGGCGCGTCGAAGCCGAAGACGGCCGGGTTGCCCGTGTTGAGCTTGAGGATGCGATGCCCCTGGTCCTCCAGTCGCATCGCCTCGTCGAGCACCGGACCGCGGATGTCGTAACAGACATTGGCGAGCTTGCTGGACTGGATGACCTGCATGCCTGCTTACTTTACGGGGCGGGACCGCTGTGACGGGCGTGTCGTCTGCCACGTGGACAACGCGGCGCGGGCCGCCGGGCCCGAAGCCCGGCCGGTGGCCGCGGGGTGGGAGAGGGGGAGCGGTGGTCGGACTGGTCGTCGGGGCGGTGGCCGCACTGGCGGTCGCGCCGGTGCTGCGGGGGGCGGTCGTGCGGTACGCGGTCCCGGACGGGGAGCCGCTGTGCACGGCCTGCCCGGCCTGCGGGCGGGCGCTGCGGGCACTGGCGCCGACCGGGCGGTGCCCGGGGTGCGGCGGCCGGCTCGGGCCGTGGGCCGGGCTGGTCGAGCTGGCCGCGGTCGCGGCGGCGGTGACACTGCTGTGGGCGGCGGGCCCGCCGCAGGTGCCGGTGCTGCTCTGGACGGGCTGCCTCGGCGTGGTGCTCGCCTTCGTGGACGGACGGGTCCGCCGGCTGCCGGACCCGCTGACCCTCCGGCTCGGGCTGGGCGCCGCCCTCCTGCTGGCGGTGGCCGCGTTCGCGGACGGCCGCCCGGGGGTGCTGCTGCGCTGCCTCGGCGTCGCGCTGGCGGCCTGGGCGCTGTTCGAGCTGCCCGCCTGGTTCGGCCTGATGGGGCTCGGCGACGGGAAGCTGGCGCTCGCGCTGGGCGCCCTGCTCGGCCTGTACGGCTGGGGCACCGCGTTCGGCGCACTCTTCCTGGCCTCGGCGACGGCCGCCCTCTGGGGCACCGGCCGGGCCCTGGCGGCACTGGTGCGGCGGCGTCCGGTCCGCGGCTTGGAACTGCCGTTCGGCCCGTTCATGCTGCTCGGCACGCTGCTGGCGATCGCGCTCGCACAGGTATAGGGGAGGCCGGCGGGAAACGCGAAGCGGGGCCCCCGCACCAGGCCGGTGCGGGGGCCCCGCTGTGGGACGCGCGGGCTCCACCCTCAAGGAGCGGCGCGCCGGGGGGAGTTACGGCATGTTGTGGACGAAGCTGCCCACGTTGTTGGAGAAGTCGTTGGCGTTGGCCGCGTCCCAGTTGGTGGACCAGGTCATCGCGCCGCGGATGGTCGGCCACTTGGCCGGCGGGACGAAGGTGCCGCAGTGGTTGCCGGTCGCCAGGCAGTCCAGCGCGTTGTTGACGACGGTCGAGGAGACGTAGCCGCTGCCCGCGCCCTTGGTGGACGCCGGGACGCCGATGCCGACCTGGTCGGGCCGCAGGCCGCCCTGGATGTGGGTGCAGACCTGGGCGGTGATGAAGTCGATGGTGCCCTGCGAGTAGACCTTGCCGTCGCAGCCGTTCATGCTGCCCGAGTTGTAGAACTGGGTGTTGACGACGGTCAGGATGTCCTTGACGTTCAGCGCCAGCTGGAAGTAGTTGCCGGCCGTGCTGTACATCCCGATGGTCTCGGGGGCCATGGTCAGGACGAAGCCGGAGCCGGCCTTGGCCGCCAGGGTGTGCAGCGACTGCGCCATGTAGGTGGCGTCGACGCCGTTCTCCAGGTCGATGTCGACCCCGTCGAAGCCGTACTGCTGCATCAGCGCGTACGTGTTGTTCGCGAAGGTGGTGGCGGCGGCGGAGTTGGCGACGCTGATCGCGCCGTTCTGGCCGCCGACCGAGAGGACGACCTTCTTGCCGGCCGCGTGCTTGGCGGCGATGTCGGCCTTGAAGTCGGCGTCGGTGTAGCCGCCGAGCGCGGTGGAGAGCTTCGGGTCGAGCGTGAAGCTGATCCCGCCGGGAGTGGTGGTCGCGTCGGCGAACGACACCGCGATGATGTCGTACGCGGACTGCACGTCCTTGAGCTTCTGGACGGTCGCGCCGTTGTCGAAGTTCTGCCAGTAGCCGGTCAGCGCGTGCTTCGGCAGGCCGGTCGCCGGCTGGGTGGCCGTCGCGGTCGCGGTCGGCGAGGCGGTCGCGGTGGGGGAGGCCGTGGCGGTCGGCGACGCGGTGGCGGTGGGCGACTTGGTGGCCGTTGGCGAGGCGGTCGCGGTCGGCGAGGCCGTGGCGGTGGGGGAAGCGGTGGCGGTCGGGGTGACCGAGGGGCTCGGCGAGGCGGTGCCGGCCGGGCCGGTCAGCGTGATGTCGTCCGCGCCGTAGGCGGCCTGGCCGTACCAGCCGTGCACGTAGAGCGTGACACTGCTGGTGGAGGCGCCGGTGGTGAAGCTGGTGCTGAGCTGGTTCCAGCTCGCCTGGTTCGACCAGGTGCTCGGGTCGGTGGCGCCGGTGCCGCTGGCACCGAGGTAGACGTACGGGCCCTGGACCCAGCCGGCCAGCGTGTAGCTGGTGTTGGGGAGCACGGAGACGGTCTGGCGGCACTCGGCGGTGTCCGAGGAGCCCGGGGTCGCCTTCAGGGCGGAGGTGCCCGAGTGGACGGGGGTGCTGACCGCGGCGGTGGTGCCGGTACACGTCCAGCCGGCCAGGCCGCTCTCGAAGCCTCCGTTGACCGCCACGTTGCCGACGGCGGCGCTCGCGCCACCGGCGAAGAGGGCCAGGCCGGTGCCGGCAAGAGCGAGGGCCGTGGTGCCTGCCGCGAGGGCGGGGAGGGTGCGCCGGCGCTTGTGCGCGGGCTGGTTCAGCGTACGGGCCATGGTGGCGTCGCTCCTGTGGGAGGAGGGAGCGGCCGCCGCGGTGGGGGTCGCGGCGGCCGCGTTGTGGGGGAGGGAAGGTCCGCGGAACAGCTGTGGGGGTTGGGGTGGGTGACCGGAGTCACTCGCCCTGGCACACAAGCTGGACTAGACCATTGGGGGTCGTCAAGGACCCTCCGCCCGACTTACGGATCCCTTAAGGAATCGGAGACCGTTCCGTATCCGACCTGACCCAGTGCCCGTTACCTGCCGGTACCTCGTCCGGCGCGATTCCCCGTCCGGACCGTGACGGGACCGGGACCTGCGGCTTTACCACAGGGCACCCGGCGGGAGTAGGCTGCGCCAGGGGCTTGTACGCACGGGTTGTACGCACCCCGAGGATTGAGCACGGAGGGGTCCGGAAACCATGGGTCTGCGCGATGTCGTCGAACGCACGCCGGGTCTGCGCACCCTGCTCGACGGTATGTACGGCGTCTACGGCCGCCGGGTCGAGGTCCACCTCGCCCGTACGCCCCGTCACATCGGCGTGATCCTCGACGGGAACCGCCGCTGGGCCAAGGCCACCGGCGGCACCACCGCCTACGGCCACCAGCGCGGCGCCGACAAGATCAGCGAGTTCCTGGGCTGGTGCGACGAGACGCACGTCAAGGTCGTCACCCTCTGGATGCTCTCCACCGACAACCTCTCCCGGCCCGCCGAGGAGCTCGTCCCGCTGCTCGGCATCATCGAGGACGCCGTCACCGGCCTGGCCGCCGCCCGCCGCTGGAAGGTCAACCCCGTCGGCGCCCTCGACCTGCTCCCGCAGCACACCGCCGACGTCCTCAAGCAGGCCGCCCAGGACACCGCCCACATCGACGGCATCACCGTCAACGTCGCGGTCGGCTACGGCGGCCGGCACGAGATCGCCGACGCCGTCCGATCCCTCCTCCAGGAGCACGCCGGACGCGGCACCTCGATCGAGGAGCTGGCCGAGGTGCTGGACGTCGAGCACATCGCCGAACACCTCTACACCAAGGGCCAGCCCGACCCGGACCTGGTGATCCGCACCTCCGGCGAGCAGCGCCTGTCCGGCTTCCTGCTCTGGCAGAGCGCCCACAGCGAGTTCTACTTCTGCGAGGCCTACTGGCCGGCCTTCCGCAAGGTCGACTTCCTGCGGGCGCTGCGCGACTACCAGCAGCGCAACCGGCGACTCGGGCTCTGACGGGGCGGCGCGCGCGCGTGGGTGTGCGGCCGGGGGTCCGGGGGTTGCCCCCGGGGTGTGGGGTCAGCAGCGCAACCGGCGGCTGGGGCTCTGACGGGGCAGTGCGCGGGTGGGGCCGGGAGGCCCTGACGGGGCCCGCCGGCGGGGCGGGGAGGCTCTGACGGGCTGTGGGACATCCGAAGGGCTGACGTACCCGGGGCCACCGGGGCCAAACGTTCATCAGGAATGATCCGCGACTTCGTCCCGAGGGGAATGCACCACCCCTCGCCTGGGAATACTCGGATCAGACCGGTACCCGGGCCGCCGGGGTCGCGGGGGCCGGTATGCCGCGGGTGACGCAGGGTCATCCGCCCTGGAGGCCTAGTGGTCAGTTCCAAGAGCCGCCGGACACCAGACCGGCGCACGTACGTTCTCGACACCAGCGTGCTCCTGGCAGACCCCCTCGCCATGACGCGCTTCGAGGAGCACGAGGTCGTCCTGCCGGTGGTTGTGGTCACCGAGCTGGAGGCCAAGCGCCACCACCCCGAGCTGGGCTACTTCGCCCGCCAGGCGCTGCGCCTGCTCGACGACTACCGCATCCGGCACGGCCGCCTCGACGCGCCGATCCCGGTGGGTGAACTCGGTGGCACCATCCGGGTCGAGCTCAACCACTCGGACATCTCGATACTGCCGGCGGGCTACCGCATCGGCGGCGGCGAGGCGGACACCCGCATCCTCGCGGTGGCCCGCAACCTGCAGGCGGAGGGGTACGACGTCACGGTCGTCTCCAAGGACCTGCCGCTGCGGATCAAGGCCAGTTCGGTCGGCCTGCTGGCCGAGGAGTACCGGGCCGAGCTGGCGGTGACGTCGGGTTGGACGGGAATGTCCGAACTCGCCGTTTCCGGCGACCAGGTGGACGCGCTGTTCGGCGCGGGCCACGATGCGGCCCTGGAGGTGGACGGCGCCGAGGAGCTGCCCGTCCACACCGGGCTGGTGCTGACCTCGGAGCGCGGCCGGGCCCTGGGCCGGGTCACCGGCGACGGCCGGGTGCGGCTGGTTCGCGGCGACCGGGAGGCCTTCGGGCTGCGCGGCCGCAGCGCCGAGCAGCGGGTCGCGCTGGACCTGCTGCTCGACCCGGAGATCGGGATCATCTCGATGGGCGGCCGGGCCGGCACCGGTAAGTCGGCGCTGGCGCTCTGCGCGGGGCTGGAGGCGGTGCTGGAGCGCCAGCAGCACCGCAAGGTGATGGTGTTCCGGCCGCTGTACGCGGTCGGCGGCCAGGAGCTGGGATACCTGCCCGGGTCCGAGTCGGAGAAGATGAGCCCGTGGGCGCAGGCGGTCTTCGACACCCTCTCCGCCGTCACCACCCCGGACGTGATCGAGGAGGTGATCTCCCGGGGGATGCTGGAGGTGCTGCCGCTCACCCACATCCGCGGGCGCTCCCTGCACGACGCGTTCGTGATCGTGGACGAGGCCCAGTCGCTGGAGCGGAACGTCCTGCTCACGGTGCTGTCCCGGATCGGCCAGGGGTCGCGGGTGGTCCTCACCCACGACGTGGCACAGCGGGACAACCTGAGGGTCGGCCGGTACGACGGCGTGGTGGCGGTGGTGGAGAAGCTGAAGGGGCACCCGCTGTTCGCCCACATCACGCTGACCCGCTCCGAGCGCTCGCCGATCGCGGCCCTGGTGACGGAGATGCTGGAGGACATCCAGCCCTGACAGTGAATCGGACCTAACGGTCATATGCTGTCAATTCCTACCGTGGAGCCCGCCCTTGACCGGGGCGGGCTTCGCGTTTGTCATCACATCGGACCGCCCGCCGTCCAGTGAATGGCAAAATCTCTGCCCCGTTCCGATTGTGAGATCCGCCACGCAGGAGGGAATTGCGCCGGAACGGCCCGGTGCGGCATGGTGAGGTTTCTGTCAGGCCCCGCGTACGGCAAGACAGGGCCCCGTAGCCGGGGTCCGCGTCACCGAAACGGTGACGATGTGTGCGAAAGGCCCGCCAACTCCGGTTGGCGGGAGGACAACTGAAGAACTCGAGCCGTACGCCGCCCGATCAACACGCCCTGCCGCCTCAACCCGGCCGGGCGCCGGGCCAGCACCTCCCGTGACCAGCACCAGCGGAGGGCAGTGCCAAGGGGCATGTTGCGCCCGTACGGTCACGCGTGGGTGATGCTGGAAGGAAACCATGTGACTCGGATCTCGGTCCGGGGAGTCGCTGTGGCCTCCGCCACCGTCGTCACCGCAGTCGGTGCCGTCGCGGGTGTGGCCTCGGGCAGCGAGGGCAAGGCCGCTCAGACGGTCGATGTCGCAGGCGCGACCCTGCTTGCCGACGTCCCCTCAGGCGCCCAGGCGCAGACCATCAGTGACAACTTCAGCCACCAGGCGTCCGCCCAGCAGGCATCCGCCGACGCTGCCGCGAAGAAGGCGGCCGAGGAGGCCGCGCGCCAGAAGGCCGCCGCCGACGCGCAGGCCAAGGCGGACGCGGAGAAGGCCGCCCAGGCGGCCGAGGAGAAGCGGAAGGCCGACGAGGCCGCCGCCAACCGCTCCAAGGCCCGCTCGGCCATGGCCGCCGTCGAGACCGCGGCCCCGGCCGTCAAGGTCGCCGCCGGTTCGGTGCAGGAGATGGCGCAGCAGATCATCGGCAACGACGCACAGTTCCAGTGCTTCAGCCAGATCGTGAAGCGCGAGAGCGGCTGGAACTACACCGCCAGCAACGCGAGCTCCGGCGCGTACGGCCTGGTCCAGGCGCTGCCCGGTTCCAAGATGGCCTCGGCCGGCGCGGACTGGCGCACCAACCCCGCCACGCAGATCAAGTGGGGCCTGGGCTACATGAACAGCCGTTACGGCAGCCCCTGCGGGGCCTGGACGTTCTGGCAGTCGCACCACTGGTACTAGAGCCGGCAGGCTCGTCCGAGGACCCCCGACCGCTTCAGCGGCCGGGGGTCCTCGTGCGTCCGGGGCCTTCGGAGGCGGGCCGCACCGCCCGGGCTGCGCTGACCAGTGCGCACGGGCGGAGCGGTCCTGGGGGCGGACGCGGGGCGCGGGAAGGGGTCCTGGCTGCCTCTCGCACCGGCCGGTCCGCAGACGGTTGGCTCGTTCCTCCGGCCCCTCGTTCGGGTACCTCCCCGGTGCGGGCCGGATGAAACCACCGGTTGGCCCGTGTTTGTGGTGATTTGCGACCGGTTGCCGTCCGGCCGTCGGCGGTGAACCCGGCGGGCAGCCGGAATCCGGGCGCACCGGGCGGGTAGCGTCTTCCTGACGGCCGTGGCGGTACCCACGGCGTACCGCCCGGGACGGCGGTCCGGCGGGGGAGCGGTGGTAGGGGCGAGATGGCACGGCGGGGAAGAGCTTTCACAGCGGCGGCCGCGGGGCTGGCACTGGTCGCCCGCGCGGCCGCCGGCATCGAACGGCGGCGCCGCGCGGCGATCGCCGCCGAACCGGACGGGGCACTCGCCCCCGCCGTGGCCGATCCGGCCGAGTACGTTCCCCCGCCGCGCCGATCCGAGGTCACCGCAGTGTCCGCACCCGAGCCCAGGCCCAGTTCCGACGCCGCGCTGCCCCAGCAGCCCGCCCACACCCCCTTCGGCCGCGAGCTGCACCCCGGCCGGCCGCAGACGCCGGCCGAGGCCGTCCCGTGGGGCCTGCGGGTGGCCGCCGAGTCGACCTGGCGGCTGCTGCTGCTCGGCGCCGCCCTCTACGTGGTGTTCCGCGTGGTCGACATGCTGCGGCTGGTCGCCTTCGCGGTGCTCGCCTCGCTGCTGATCTCCGCGCTGCTGGAGCCGACCGTCTCCTGGCTGCGCCGGCGCGGGGTGCCGCGCTCACTGGCCGCGGCGGGGACGTTCCTGAGCGGCCTGGCCGGGATCGGCCTGGTCGGCTGGTTCGTGGTGTGGCAGGTGACCACCAACCTGCCGTCGGTGACCAAGCAGGTGCAGGACGGCGTGGACCAGCTGCGGGACTGGCTGGTCACCGGGCCGCTGCACCTGACCGAGACCCAGATCACCGACTTCGCCAAGCAGATCTCCACCGCGATCAACGCCAACTCCGAGCAGATCACCTCGGCCAGCATCACCGGTGCGCAGATCGCCGTCGAGGTGCTGACCGCCATGCTGCTGGCGTTCTTCACCACCTTCTTCCTGCTCTACGACGGTGAGCGGATCTGGAGCTGGGTGCTGCGGGGGCTGCCCCGGCAGTCCCGGTACGCGATGGCGGGGGCCGGGCCGAAGGCCTGGGCGACGCTGACCGCGTACGTCCGGGGCACCGTCTGCGTGGCCTTCATCGACGCGGTCTGCATCGGTATCGGGATCGAGCTGCTCGGCGTGCCGCTGGCACTGCCGCTGGCGGTGATCATCTTCCTGGGGGCGTTCGTGCCGCTGGTCGGCGCGCTGATCACCGGCACCATCGCGGTGCTGATCGCCCTCGTCACGCAGGGCCCGTTCACCGCGCTGATGATGCTGGTCGTGCTGGTCGCCGTCCAGCAGCTCGAAGGGCACATCCTGCAGCCGCTGATCCTCGGCCGGGCCGTCCGGGTCCACCCGCTGGGCGTGGTGCTGGGTGTCGCGGCCGGCTCGATCATCGGCGGCATCGGCGGGGCCATCGTCGCCGTCCCGCTGATCGCGGTCATCAACACGGTCGTCACCCACCTGCGTCGCCGTAACGAGGCGGGCCAGGAGGTCTTCGTCGCGCTGGAGGCGGCGAAGGAGGCCGCGGCGGCCCGGGAGGTCACGGCCGGGCAGGCGGCGGTGGAGCCGTAGCCGCGGGGACAGCAGCAGTGCGAACGCCCGAGGGGCCCGCCGGACCGGTGTCCGACGGGCCCCTCGGGCGCTCTGCTGAACCGCGTCAGACGCCGACGCCGGCCAGGACCGCCTCGGAGTCGAGGGTCGCGGCGACGGCCTGCAGGACGGCGGCGATCTTCGCGGAGGTCTGGATGACCTCGCGCTCGACGCCGGCCTTGCGCAGCACGCCCTCGTGCGAGTCGAGGCACTGGCCGCAGCCGTTGATGGCGGAGACCGCGAAGCACCACAGCTCGAAGTCGGCCTTCTCGACGCCCGGGGTGCCGATGATGTTCATCCGCAGCCCGGCCCGCATGCTGCTGTACTCCTTGTCGGAGAGCAGGTGCAGCGTCCGGTAGTAGACGTTGTTCATCCCCATCACGGCGGCCGCACCCTTGGCGGCGTTGTACGCCTCGGGGGTGAGGTTCGCCTTCGCCTCGGGCTCCAGCTCGCGCAGCACCGAGGGGCTGCGGGTGGCCATCGCACAGGCGAGGACGGTGCCCCAGAGCTGCTGGGCGGGGAGGTCGGAGTTGCCGATCACCGCGCTCAGGTTGAGCTTGAGGTCCTTGGCGTACTCGGGGAGTGCCGCCTTCAGTTCGTCGAGGGCCATCGGGTCAGCCCGCCAGGAGCTGGTCGGCGTCGAGGGTGGCCTCGCCCTTGTTCCAGTTGCACGGGCACAGCTCGTCGGTCTGCAGGGCGTCCAGCACCCGCAGGACCTCCTTGGGGTTACGGCCGACGGAGCCGGCGGTCACCATGACGAACTGGATCTCGTTGTTCGGGTCCACGATGAACACCGCGCGCTGGGCGGTGCCGTCCGCGCCCTCGACGCCGCACGCCTGCATCAGCTCGTGCTTGACGTCGGCCAGCATCGGGAAGGGCAGGTCGCGGAGGTCCTTGTGGTCCTTGCGCCAGGCGTGGTGGACGAACTCGGAGTCGCCGGAGACGCCGAGGATCTGGGCGTCGCGGTCGGCGAACTCCTCGTTGAGCTTGCCGAACGCGGCGATCTCGGTCGGACAGACGAAGGTGAAGTCCATCGGCCAGAAGAAGACGATCTTCCACTTGCCCTCGTAGGACTTGTGGTTGATCTCGGCGAAGGCGTTCGCGGCGTCGAGGTCGACACAGGCGTTGAGTTCGAACTCGGGGAACTTGTCACCGATCGTGAGCACGTTCGCTTCTCCTGGGTGTGAGATGTGAGGGATTCTGACCGTATTGCCTATGATTCGGCAGGTTCGGACAGGCTCCACCGTGCCACAGTGGGTACTGATCACAGAAATAGCCAGACTCGATGTGACTGATCGGAGAGAGCTATCAATACCCCGGACTCCAAGCCCCGCCCGGACCGCCCGCGCAAACCCGCCGGCGGTGTGGTGAGCGGCACAGCGGGCAACGGCCCGCGCGGGCCCCGGACACCCACGGTCGCCCAGCTCAGGGCCTTCGTGGCGGTCGCCGAGCACCGGCACTTCCGGGAGGCCGCGGCAGCCACCGGCACCAGTCAGCCGGCCCTCTCCGGATCGGTCGCCGCACTGGAGGAGTCACTCGGCGCGCAGCTCGTCGAGCGTACGACGCGCCGCGTCATCATCACCCCTCTGGGCGAGCGCGTGCTCGATCACGCGCGCCGGGTGCTCTCCTCCCTGCACGCCCTCACCGAGGAGGTCGAGGCGGCCCGCCGCCCGTTCACCGGCCCGCTGCACCTCGGCGTCATCCCCACCGTCGCGCCCTACCTGCTGCCCGCCGTCCTGCGGCTGGTCCGCGAGAGCTACCCGGAGCTCGAGCTGCACGTCCACGAGGAGCGCACGCCCTCCCTCCTGGAGGGGCTGGCGGGCGGGCGCCTGGACGTCCTGCTGCTCGCCCTGCCCTCCGGCGGCGGCTCTCCCACCCGCGACATCCCGCTCTTCGACGAGGACTTCG
The DNA here is from genome assembly GCF_042669755.1 of Kitasatospora sp. NPDC057223. NCBI lineage: Bacteria > Bacillati > Actinomycetota > Actinomycetes > Kitasatosporales > Streptomycetaceae > Kitasatospora > Kitasatospora sp. NPDC057223. Next base: position 71,771 of record NZ_JBHUWW010000021.1, read on the forward strand.
TCCTGGTCACCCCGCCCGGCCACCCGCTGGCCGGCCGCGTCGACGTCCCGCGCGACGCGCTGCTCGACCTGGACGTCCTGCTGCTGGAGGAGGGCCACTGCCTGCGCGACCAGGCGCTGGACATCTGCCGCGAGGCCGGCAACGAGCGGGCCGGCGGCAGCACCCGCGCCGCCGGACTCTCCACCCTCGTCCAGCTGGTCGCCGGCGGCCTCGGCGTCACCCTGCTGCCGGTCACCGCCCTCGACGTGGAGGCCGGCCGCACCGACCGGCTCGCCGCCGTCCGCTTCGCCGCCCCCGCGCCCGGCCGCCGGATCGGCCTGGCCACCCGGCCCGGATCCGCCCGCACTCCCGAGTACGACCGCTTCGCGGAGAGCCTGCGCGGCGCCCTGCGCGGGCTGCCGGTCCGGATCGTCGAGCAGGCCGACGGGCTCTAGGGCGCGTCTTCGAACTTCCGTCTGCCGGGCGGTGTTGGGGCACGCACCTCGCCGCGTTGTCGTCAGTCGCCAATACTCCGCATTGGGCTCCCTCCTCCGCCTTGCGATGCACGCACCCCAACACCGCCCGGCCGCCCTACGGGCGAACAACGGAAGTTTGAAGACGCACCCTAGGGGAGCCGCTGCTCGAACCAGACGACCTTGCCCGCGCCGAGCCGGGTCGCACCCCAGCGGTCCGCGCAGCGGGCGACTATCTGCAGGCCGCGGCCCCGCTCGTCCTCCGGGCCGGCCCGGCGGCGCCGGGGCAGCAGCGGGCTGTCGTCGCCCACCTCGCAGCGCAGCCGGGAGGTGCGCACCAGGCTGAGCGTCACCGGGCGGGTGGCGTGCTGGACGGCGTTGGTGACCAGCTCGCTGACCATCAGCTCGGTCGGCTCGATCAGGTGGTCCAGGCCCCAGCGGCGCAGTGTGTGCGTCGCCAGCCGGCGGGCCCGGCCGGGGGTCTCGTGCCGGGGCTGGAGGTACCAGTGGGCGACGTCCTCGGCGGGGATGCCGTCGAAGGAGGCGGCGAGCAGGGCGATGTCGTCGCCGCGGTCGCCGGGCGGCAGGATCCGCAGGGCGTCCTGGCACAGGTGCTCGGGCGAGTGCCGGTGGGCGCTGGCGAGGCGGGCCCGCAGCAGTTCCAGTCCGGTGCCGATCGGGCGGCGGCGGCTCTCCACCAGGCCGTCGGTGAACAGCAGCAGGGCCGAGCCGGGCGGCGCGGGCAGCTCCACCGAGGAGAAGTCGACGCCGCCGACGCCGATCGGGGCGCCGGAGGGCAGTTCGAGCAGCTCGGTCCGGCCGTCCGGCTGGATCATCACCGGCGGGACGTGTCCGGCGTTGGCGAGCACCACCCGGTTCGCGATCGGGTCGTAGACGGCGTACACGCAGGTCGCCAGGTGCTGTTCCCGGCCGAGCCGCTGGGCCTGTTCGTCCAGGTGGTAGAGCACCTCGTGCGGGGGCAGGTCGAGGGCGGCCAGGGTCTGGGCGCTGGTCCGCAACTGGCCCATGATCGCGGCCGAGGTGAGCGAGTGGCCCATCACGTCCCCGACGATCAGCGCGACCCGGTTGCCCGGCAGCGGCACCGCGTCGTACCAGTCCCCGCCGACCTGCGCGCCGCGCTCACCGGGCAGGTAGCGGTGGGCCAGCCGGACGCCGTGCGGCTGCGGCAGGTGGGTGGGCAGCATGCTGCGCTGCAACTGGTCGGCGATCTCCCGCTCGTGGGAGTAGCGCAGGGCGGTGTCGACGGCCAGGCCCGCCTGGGTGGCGAGGTGGGAGGCGGTCGCCGTGTCGGCGGCGTCGAACCTCCCGTGGCCCGCCGGTGCGCCGTCGGCCGGCTCCTTCGGCGGCCGGCGGATCAGTACCAGCAGGCCGAGCACCGCCTTGCGGCCCCGCAGCGGCAGGGCCAGCACGGAACTGCCGGCGGCGAGCCGGCCCAGCGTGCGGACGCCGTACAGCTCGCCGAGCAGTGCCCGCGCGCGGGCGTCGCCGTCGGTGCCGAGGACGGCCGGGACGGCGGGCTCCCGGCGGAGCATCGCGCGGGCCAGCGCGCCGCCCGGGGGTACCGGCGTGACGGGGCCGTCGACGGCCCGGCCGCCGATCCGGGTGCCCTGGCTGTGCTGGACGCGCAGCGCGGTCGGGCAGCCGGGGTCGCGTTCGATGTTCGGCAGCGGTGTCCGCAGGTGGACGACGGCGGCGTCGGCGACCGCGGGGACGAGCACCCGGCAGAGGTTGCGCAGGGTGGAGGCGAGGTCGAGGGCGCTGTTGATCCGGCGGGTCGCGGCCTCCAGGTAGGCGAGCCGTTCGGCGATCAGGTCGGCGGCCTCGGCGCTCTCCGCCCGGCCGGAGCCGGCCCCGGGCCGCTCGGTGAGCAGGGCGTCGGCTGCCGGGGGAGGCCGCCGCTGCGAAGGCACGGCGGCCGGCTGGCCGGCCTCGGGGTTGAGCTGGTCGCGCACGGCTGCCTGTCCTGGGAAGTAGGGGAGCGGGGAGTGGGAGGGAACGGATGCCCGGGCGCGTTCCGGTTCGCGGTGGCTGGTTTCGTCCGGTCTCAGTTCGTGCGCCGACAGCGCAGGAAGAGTTGCTCCTCCGGGGGCAGCGACGTGCTCGCGGGTGCGTACGGCAGCCCGAACTGCTCCTCGACGGTGAACCCGGCCTCCACCAGCACCCGGGTCAGATCCTCCCGCAGATAGCCGCTGATTCTCAGCGTGGTGCCGAGGAACGGCAGGACGACGTGGTCGAGATCGGCCTCCACCATCCCGAGGGCCAGCAGGCCGCCGGGTCGCAGCAGCCGCCGGATCCGGGCCAGGACGACCGGTATCTCGTTCTGCGGCAGCAGGATGAGGGAGAAGAACGCGGTGACGGCGGCGAACCGGCCGGCCCCCTGCGGGCCGAGCCAGGGTGTGCCCCAGGCTGCGCCGGCCCGGTCGGTCGCCAGGTCGTACATGTCGATGCGCTCGTAGCGGGCCGGCGCACCGGCGCGGCGGGCCAGGGCCAGCATGCCGTCCGAGAGGTCGATGCCGGTGACGTCCAGGCCGCCGGCCGCGAGTTGGCGGACGGTCGGCTCGCCGGTTCCGCAACCCACGTCGAGCACCCGGGCGCCGGGCTCCAGCTCGCCGAGCAGCCACTCGCCGCAGGCCAGTTGGCCGCCCTTGGCGGGGAACGCCTCGCTGTAGCCGGTGCCGATGCTGTCGAACGCGACGGCCTGCAGGGCGCGTTCGCCGCGCCGGCGGAGTTCGTCCTCGCCGCCGCCCCTGGGGCCGGCCGGCCCGGCGGCGGTGGGGCCGGGGGCGGACGTGCAGGGCCGCGCGCTCTTGCGCGTGGCCGTGTCACCCGCCCCGGCAGAGGGGGGCGGGTCGGAGATCTGTCCGGTCGTCACGATTGAGAGGCACCCTTCCACCCTGGCCGCCGGTCGGCAGTACGAGGCCCGGGTGCCGCCTTCACCGGCACCGTACTTCTTCGCCGGCCTCCTGCCGGTGGCGGTCCGTCACGCTCCCCCGCGTCACTTCGTGTTGTGCTGACCTGCCGGACCGTGCCCGGCTCCGTGGTGCTCTCCCGACTGACCGTCCGTCCGCCGTTGTCCACCGCGTGTGCAGTGCCTGGTGTATGCACTGATCTCTGAGAATATGCGTGATCACTGCGCTGTGGGGTCCCTTTTTGGCCAACTCGCTCTCACCAGGGCGAATACGGCCCCGGACGCGGCAGCGCGCAGAAGCACCCCGGGGTGGTGCGGACGTGCGCCGCACGCCGCGTGGCGCGCCCGGCCGACCGCTCCGACCTGCGGTTCCCCGGATCGCACCGGCGTTTATCGAACGTCAATCGGCGCGGTGCACAGTGGGTCCAGCGCCGGGGAAGCGTCGACGGTGTTCCCGCAGCCGGGGGGCTGCGGGGACACCGGGCGCGGGCCGGGGGGCCGCACCTGTCGGGGGACGGGGCGGGACGGCTACGGCGCGGGGGGTGAGGCGGGCTCGGTGTGCTGCTGCTGTCCGGAGATGAGGTCCAGTACGGGGGAGGCCTCAGGCACACCGAGCCGCGTGAAGATCGCGTACGCCTCCTGCAGGCACGCCAGCCCGCGCGCGGGCTGCGCGAGCCGCAGCAGGGCCTCGCCGAGCACCGCGTTGGCGAGGCCCTGGCAGTACGCGGCGTCCAGCTCCTGGGCGATGGCGAGGGACTCGTCGGCGGCCTCGGCGGCCTCGGGGAACTGCTGGTCGGCCAGCAGGCTGGCGGCCAGCCGGGTGAGGGAGTAGGCCTCCCAGAGCCGGTTCTGCTGCGCCTGGTAGAGCTGGTGGGCCTCGCGCAGATAGGTGCCGGCGTCGCCGACCGCGCCGGTCGAGGCCAGGATGACGCCGAGTTGGTAGAGCGTGTCGGCCAGGCAGGGCCCGCTGTCGGAGATGCGGGCGGTGGCCACCGCCTCCCGGACGGAGCGTACGGCCGCCTCGGTGTCCCCGACGTCCAGCTGGGCGCGGGCGATGTTGCCGAGCAGGCGGGCCTCGCTGCTGGTCGCACTGATGGCCCGGGAGATGACCAGCGACTGCTCGAAGAAGGGCAGTGCCTCCGCGGGGCGGTTCGCGATGCTCAGCATGATGCCCAGCAGGTTGGCGGCCATCGAGCGCAGCACGGTCGCGGTGTCGTCCCCCTGGAGCCGCAGGCTCTCCCGCAGCGACCCCTCGGCGCTCTGGAAGTCGCTGGTCACGTGCTGGAGGAAGCCCTGCGCGTAGCGCACCCGGGCCAGGACGGCGGTGTCGTCGTGCGCGCGTGCGCTCCGGTCCGCGGTCTCCAGGACCTGCCGGATGCGCTGGCCGTGGGTCGGGTCCTCCACCATGCTGTCCAGCACGATCAGCAGGTCCACCGCGGGGCGGAGCAGTTCGGGGGGCCCCTGGACGGCCGCCTCGACGCTGCTCAGCAGCAGGGCCATCTCGGACCGCAGCCAGTTCCGCGCCTCGGCTCCCGTGCCCAGCGCGAGGCCGGCCGAGGACAGCGGGTTCAGCGGCTCGGGCCGCATCTCGTCCGGCTCGATGGCCTTGGCGGCGTTCAGCAGGGTGGCCAGCAGCAGGTCCAGCAGCCGGCGCAGTGCCGACTCCTGCTCCTCCACCGTCCGGAGCTTCTCGTTCTGTCGCTGGGCGTACAGCCGGAGCAGGTCGTGGTACCGGTAGCGGCCGGGGCTGAAGCACTCCAGCATGTTGGCCTCGACCAGCGACTCGGCCAGCTCCTCCGTCCGGTCCTCACCGGCACCGAGCAGCGCCGCCGCGGAACTGAGCGGCAGATCGGGGGAGTCGACCAGCGACAGCAGGCGGAAGGCACGCGCCTCGGCGGGCTGGAGCTGCCCGTAGCCCAGTCCGATGGTGGTCTCCACCGCCAGGTTGCCCAGCTGGAGCTCTGCGAGGCGGCGCCTCTGGTCCGCTAACCGGCGAGCCAGGTCGGAGACGCTCCAGCGGGGGCGACTGGCCAGGCGGGCGGCGGCGATCCGGACGGCGAGCGGCAGGAACCCGCAGGCGGTGACGACGGCGAGGGAGGCCTCGGGCTCCGCGTCCACCCGCTCCTGGCCGATGATGGCCGAGAAGAGCGCCAGGGCCTCCTCGGTCGTCAGCTCCTCCACGTCGACGAGGTGGGCGCCGGGGATGCCGGCCAGCCGGGAGCGGCTGGTGGCCAGCACCGCGCAGCCCGACACACCGGGGATCAGCGGCGTCAACTGGCTTGCGTCCTGGGCGTTGTCGAGCAGGATCAGCATCCGGCGGTTGGCCAGCAGGGAGCGGTAGAGGGCGGCGCGCTGGTCGAGGGAGTCCGGCGCCTCGGTGACCCCGAGGGAGTAGAGGAAGTCGCCGAGGACCACGGCGGGGTCGGCCGGCATGGCACCCGCCCCGCGCAGGTCGACGTAGAGCTGTCCGTCCGGGAACTCGCTGCGGACGCTGTGTGCGACGTGCACGGCCAGGGTGGTCTTGCCGACCCCGCCGATGCCGGCCAGGGAGGTGACCACCACCGCCTGGCCGGCCGCCTTGCGCAGGACCTCGCGCAGCTCGCCGGCCAGCTCGGTGCGTCCGCTGAAGTCCGAGATGTCGGCGGGGAGCTGGGCAGGCGGCGTGAACGGGCTCTCCTCCCGGCCGCCGGCCGGCGACTCGGGCGGGACGGCCGGCATCAGCGTCGGGTCGGCGCCGAGGATCCGGGCGTGCATGGCCGCGAGGCCCGCGCCGGGTTCCACGCCCAGTTCGTCGATCAGCAGCTTGCGGGTGTCGGAGTACACACCCAGGGACTCGGCCTGCCGCCCGCACCGGTAGAGCGCGAGCATCAGAAGTTCGCGCAGCCGCTCGCGCAGCGGGTGTTCGGCACTGAGGGAGCTCAGCTCGGCGACGACCTCGGCGTGCAGGCCGATGTCCAGGGCGGCTTCGCAGCGCTCCTCCCATGCGGTGACATGGAGTTCGGCGAGCCGGAGCCGCTGGGACTCGGCGTACGGGCCGGGCACCCCGGCGAGCGGCCGGCCGCGCCAGAGCCCGAGGGCGGACACCAGCAGGCGGTGCGCCTCGCGCCGGTCGCCCGCGGTGCCGGCGGCGGTGGCCTCCGCGACCCCGGCGTCGAACACCGACAGGTCGAGTGCGTCGGGCGACACCCGCAGGGCGTATCCGTCACTGACGGAGATGAGCAGTTCGGCCGGGGCCCGGGTCTCGCGGTTGGGCTCGATGACGGTCCGCAGCCTGGAGATGTACGTGCGGAGGGCGGCGATGGCCTGCGGCGGGGGCCGGTCGCCCCAGAGGCCGTCGACGAGGTCGTGGGTGCCCACCGGGCGGCCGCGCCGGAGCAGGAGCGCGGTCAGGACGGCTTGTTGCTGGGGTGACCCCAGGGACAGGGCCTGCTCGCCCCGCCAGGCCTGGACCGGTCCGAGCACCTGGAAGCGCAGCGCAGCGGGGTGCGGCGTTTCCCGAAGCTCCATTGTCATCCCCCGATGGCCAGTGGCGGTCTCCCCGTTCAGGGCACTCGACGGTCCGCCGTAGCCTCGACAGTTTAGGCGGAGGGAGGCAAGCGGTGGAGACGCACAGCAGCGACGCGATGTTTATAGGACATTTAACGATCCCTACGATACTGGCGGGCAACCCGGCCGATCCGGTCGGGCCGGACACGATCTGATGACTCGAAAGGCGGCCCGATCATGGCCAGCAACGACAGCACGACCGCAGAGGCGACGGCCACCCCGGCCGAGGCCGTTCTTCCGGCGCAGAACCTGGTGGCGGCTTCTGAGCAGACCGAGTACGTTCCGTCGGCCGAGGACGTGCTCCCCGAGGGCCTCGACGGTCTGATCGGTGCCGAGCCGGATGTCGAGCCGGTTCCGGCGGACGGCGCCAAGCCGTTCGAGCCGCTCGGGGTCATCACCAACCGCCCGTAGCCGTCGTGTCGTTACGACGCCTGCGAGTCCTCCGCGCCCCGTGCCACGTCCGTGGTGCGGGGCGCCGTGCGTCCGGCGGCGGGTCAGCCGGCCTGGGCGTGCGCCTGCGGGCCGTCGCCGGCCACGGCGCGGATGTGCTCGGGGCGGGCCGTCCACTCGATGCCGCCGCCCGGCGGCCGGAGGTAGAGCTGGCCGCCCTGGGTGCCCATGTAGACGCCGTCGCGTCCGGTCCGGTGGTCGTGCACGAGTTCGCCCAGGTGCGGCCGGTGCGGGGGGTTGGCGTGGGGGTGGGTGCTCATGGCCTGCTCCTTGCCGTGGGGCGTGCACATGCCGACGCTCTCAGCCTCTCTAGAGAAGCATCAGATCTCTAGATATGTCAACGGGTCCGACGGCTCGTCTTCCGGCGCGGTCCCGCCGTAAGATGTCTAGAGAGGAATGGGGGCAGTCGATGGCCAGTACCAGCGGCGGCAAGCAACCGAAGTACCAGCAGATCGCCAACGCTCTCAAGGCGGGCGTCGACGCCGGCGAGTACCGCCCCGGCGACCGGCTGCCGGGCGAGAACGACCTGATGGAGACGTACTGCGTGGCCCGCATGACGGCCCGTCAGGCCCTCGGTGTGCTCCAGAACGAGGGCATCGCCGAGGCGCGCAAGGGTGCCGGCGTGTTCGTCCGCGACTTCCGGCCGCTGCGCCGGCGGGGCATCCAGCGCCTCGCGCAGGAGCAGTGGGGCTCGGGCCGCTCGATATGGTCCGCGGACACCGACAACCGGACGCTGGTCGTCGACCAGGTCTCGGTGACCGCCGAGGCCGCACCCGAGCAGGTGGCCGGCGTCCTCGGCGTCGAGCCGGGCGACCCGACCTGCGTGCGCCGCCGCCGGTTCGTGCTGGACGGGAAGCCCGTCCTGCTCTCGACCTCCTACCTGCCGGCCGGGCTGGTGGCGGGCACCGCCATCACCCGTGAGGACACCGGCCCGGGCGGCACGTACGCGCGGCTGGCCGAGATCGGTGCGAAGCCGGTGCACTTCCGCGAGGAGGTCCGCTCGCGGATGCCCGGCACGGACGAGAGCGCCCGGCTAGGACTGTCCGCCGGGACACCGGTGATCCTGATCTGCCGCACCGCCTTCGCGGAGGAGGGCCAGCCGGTCGAGGTGAACGAGATGGTGCTCGACGCCGCCTCGTACGTGCTGGAGTACGACTTCGACGCCTGAGGCGGCGGTGACGGCGCGTGGGGCGGGTGTCCCGGCCCGCGCGCGGGCCGGGACACCTCACCTCACCGCTACTCCGCCGAGCGGATCCGCAGGCTGGTGATCAGCGGGCCCTCGGTGGTCTCCCGGAAGAAGTCGTTGCCCTTGTCGTCGACCACGACGAACGCGGGGAAGTCCTCGACCTCGATGCGCCAGACGGCCTCCATGCCCAGCTCCGCGTACTCCAGCACCTCCACCTTCTTGATGCAGTCCTGGGCGAGCCGGGCGGCCGGGCCGCCGATGGAGCCGAGGTAGAAGCCGCCGTGCGCGGCGCAGGCGTCGGTGACCTGCTTGGAGCGGTTGCCCTTGGCGAGCATGACCATCGAGCCGCCGGCGGCCTGGAACTGGTCGACGTAGGAGTCCATCCGCCCGGCCGTGGTCGGGCCGAACGAACCGGAGGCGAAGCCCTCGGGGGTCTTGGCCGGGCCGGCGTAGTAGACCGGGTGGTCCTGGAGGTACTTGGGCATGCCCTCGCCGGCGTCCAGCCGCTCCTTGATCTTGGCGTGGGCGATGTCGCGGGCCACCACGAGCGTGCCGCTGAGCGAGAGCCGGGTCTTCACCGGGTACTTGGACAGCTCGGCGCGGATCGCGGACATCGGCTGGTCGAGGTCGATCCGGACGACGTCGTCGTCGAGGTGCTCGTCGGTGGTCTCCGGCAGGTACTTCGCCGGGTCGGTCTCCAGCTGCTCCAGGAAGACGCCCTCGGCGGTGATCTTGCCCAGCGCCTGGCGGTCGGCCGAGCAGGAGACGGCCATCGCGACCGGCAGCGAGGCGCCGTGCCGCGGCAGGCGGATCACCCGCACGTCGTGGCAGAAGTACTTGCCGCCGAACTGCGCGCCGATGCCGATCTTCTGGGTCAGCTCGGTGACCTTGGCCTCCAGCTCCAGGTCCCGGAACCCGTGGCCGGCGGCGGAGCCGGTGGTGGGCAGCTCGTCCAGGTAGTGCGCGGAGGCGTACTTGGCCGTCTTGAGGGCGAACTCGGCGCTGGTGCCGCCGACCACGATCGCCAGGTGGTACGGCGGGCAGGCCGCCGTGCCGAGCGAACGGATCTTCTGCTCCAGGAAGTTCAGCATCGAGGCCTCGTTGAGGATGGCCTTGGTCTCCTGGTACAGGTACGACTTGTTGGCGCTGCCGCCGCCCTTCGCCATGAACAGGAACTTGTACGCGTCGCCGTCGGTCGCGTACAGCTCGATCTGGGCGGGCAGGTTGCTGCCGGTGTTCTTCTCGTCCCACATGGTCAGCGGGGCCATCTGCGAGTACCGCAGGTTGAGCTTGGTGTAGGCGTCGAAGACGCCGTGGGCGATCGCGGCCTCGTCGCGGCCCTCGGTCAGCACGTTCTGGCCGCGCTTGCCCATCACGATCGCGGTGCCGGTGTCCTGGCACATCGGCAGGATGCCGCCGGCCGAGATGTTGACGTTCTTCAGCAGGTCCAGCGCGACGAAGCGGTCGTTGGGGCTGGCCTCGGGGTCGTCCAGGATGCGGCGGAGCTGGGCGAGGTGCGCGGGGCGCAGGTAGTGCGAGATGTCGTGCATCGCCTCGGCGGTGAGCAGCCGCAGGGCCTCGGGCTCGACCCGGAGGAAGCGGCGGCCGCCGGCCTCGAAGGTGGAGACGCCCTCGGAGGTGATCTTGCGGTAGGGGGTGGGGTCCGCACCGAGGGGGAGCAGGTCGGTGTAGTCGAACTCTGGCGTGGGAGCCATGGGGGCGGTCCTTAAGGGTGATCCGGCTGCGGCGGCGAAGCACCCTCAAGGGTAGGCGGCGGTCGAACCGCGCACGCGCACAGGTCTGCCTGCGTGATCCGCGTCACGGGAAACAGGGGGAACTGTCGTTCGGCAGCGGCCCCGTTGACTAGTCTTTGCGCGTGGACAACTCGCCGTCGCTGGACGACCAGCCGCAGGACGACCAGGGGCAGACGCCCGTACCGATGACGAAGGCCGCGGCCGTGCCGGCGGCCTCCGCGGCCCCCGTGGCCGAGGCCGAGATGCGGGCCTCGGACGCCGACCGCGAGCGGGTCGCCGAGCTGCTGCGCGACGCGTACGCCGAGGGCCGGCTCGACGCGGACGAGCACGCCGAGCGGATCGGGGCGGCGTACGGCGCCCGGACGCTCGGCGAACTGGCGCCGCTGACCCGGGACCTGCCCGCGCACCGGTCGGTCTCCTTCGAGAAGCCCGTGTCGGAGGCGCCGCGGCCCGCCCCGCTGCCGCCGGCCCGACAGGAGGCGCCGACGATGCTGGCGGTCTTCGGCGGGGCGTCCCGCAAGGGCCGCTGGCGGGTCGGTTCGCGGCTGCGGGCGGTCGCGGTGTTCGGCGGGGTCGAGATCGACCTGACGGACGCGGTGTTCGAGTCGCCGGAGGTGGTGATCGAGGTGACCGCGATCTTCGGCGGCGTCGACATCAAGGTGCCCGAGAACGTCAGCCTGCACGGCAGCGGGGTCGGGATCTTCGGCGGTTTCGACGTCCGGGAGCAGACCGCCGCCGACCCCTACGCGCCGCTGGTGCGGGTCAAGGGCGCCGCGGTGTTCGGTGGTTGCGAGGCCAGGCCGCGCAAGGGCAAGAAGCTGAAGGAGTGGGTCCGCAAGCAGCTCGACGGCTGAGGCCGCGGCCGCGCGGGCGGGGCGGACGGACGGGCCGGCAGCACGGTCCGCCAACTCCCTGCGGTGCACTCGGGGTTGCCCCGAGTGCACTGTGTAGTCGGTTGCGTGCGGTGTGCATGAATCGCGGCGCGGCGGGGTAGTTCCTCACGCACATCGCTTCTTGTACGGCTGTGACACCGGAGTCGGCCTGGCCGCCCCGGGGGGTGAAGCACGGGGCAGCCGGGCAGGGACGCGACCCTGCCCCCGAGTCTTGAGCCTTGTCAGGAGTCCGCCGTGCTGCATCCGATCGAGTCCCGCGCCATCCGTCCCGTCGCCGCCGCGCCGCAGCCCGCGTCGTCGCAACTGCGCGCGCAGCCGCAGCCGCAGGCACACGACGACGACAATCCGTGGCACACGGGTGCGGCCTGTTGCCGGGACGAGGCCGGGCTGTTCTTCGCGCCGTCCAAGGAGCCGACGGCGGCCCGGCTCGCGCGCGAGGAGCAGGCGAAGCGGGTGTGCGCGCGCTGCCCGGTGCTGCTGGAGTGCCGGGAGCACGCGCTGGCCCAGCCCGAGCCGTACGGGGTGTGGGGCGGGCTGACGGCGGCCGAGCGCCGGGTGGTGCTGGCCCGGCGCCGGCGCCGGGACGTGGAGCTGCGGGAGGCGGCCCGGGTGCCGGCCGCCCGGCGGATAGCGGGCTGAGCGCCGCCGGCGCCCGCACCCACGGACGGCAGC
>NZ_JBHUWW010000022.1:0-80262 GCF_042669755.1 Kitasatospora sp. NPDC057223
CCACCTCTGGTCCGGGGTGGCGGCCGCGCTGCTGGTGCCGGTCGGGCCGCGGGTCAGGCCTTGCGCAGCTGGAAGGCCAGGCCGAGGCCGTCGTCGCGGAACGACTCGGACTCCCAGTCGGCGGCGCCGGCGGCGAAGTCGACGGCCAGCACCTCCTCCGCGACCAGCGCGCCGTGCTCGGTGATCGCCGCGGCGGTCTCCTCGTCCTCGGCCAGCCAGCGCAGCACGATCCGGTCCGCGACGTCCAGGCCGGAGTTCTTGCGGGCCTCCTGGATCTGGCGGATGGCGTCGCGGGCGACGCCCAGGCGCTTGAGCTCCGGCGTGATGTGCAGGTCGAGCGCGACGGTCGCGCCGGCCTCGTTGGCGACGGCCCAGCCCTCGCGCGGCGTCTCGGTGATGATCACCTCGTCGGGGGAGAGCGCGATCGGCTCGCCGTCCAGCTCGACGCTCGCGCTGCCGGTGGAGCGCAGGCCGGCCGCGAGCACGGCGGCGTCGGCGGCGGCGACCGCCTTGGCGACGTCCTGCACGCCCTTGCCGAACCGCTTGCCGAGCGCCCGGAAGTTGGCCTTGGCCGTGGTGTCGACCAGCGAGCCGCCGACGGCCGCCAGCGACTCCAGGGTGGAGACGTTCAGCTCCTCGGCGATCTGCGCGCGCAGGCCGGCCGGCAGCTCCTCCCAGCCCTGGGCCGCGATCAGCGCGCGGGAGAGCGGCTGACGGGTCTTCACACCGGACTCCGCCCGGGTGGCGCGGCCCAGCTCCACCAGGCGGCGCACCAGCGCCATGTGCCGGGACAGCTCGGTGTCGATCAGCGCCTCGTCGGCGACCGGCCAGCCGGCCAGGTGGACGGAGGCGGGCGCCTCGGCGTCGACCGGGACGACCAGGTCCTGCCAGACCTGCTCGGTGATGAACGGGGTGAGCGGGGCCATCAGCCGGGTGACGGTCTCCAGCGCCTCGTGCAGGGTGGCGAGCGCGGCGGCGTCGCCCTGCCAGAAGCGGCGGCGCCCGCGGCGGACGTACCAGTTGGAGAGGTCGTCGACGAAGCCGGAGAGCAGCTTGCCGGCCCGCTGGGTGTCGTACGCCTCCAGCGAGGCGTCCACCTCGCGGACCAGGGTGTGCAGCTCGGAGAGCACCCAGCGGTCGAGCTGCGGCCGGTCGGCCGGGGCCGGGTCGGCGGCGGACGGCGCCCAGCCGGTGGTGCGGGCGTACAGGGCCTGGAAGGCGACGGTGTTCCAGTAGGTGAGGAGGGTCTTGCGGACCACCTCCTGGATCGTCCCGTGGCCGACCCGGCGGGCCGACCAGGGCGAGCCGCCGGCCGCCATGAACCAGCGCACCGCGTCCGCGCCGTGCTGGTCCATCAGCGGGATCGGCTGCAGGATGTTGCCCAGGTGCTTGGACATCTTCCGGCCGTCCTCGGCCAGGATGTGGCCGAGGCACACGACGTTCTCGTAGGAGTTCTTGTCGAACACCAGCGTGCCGACGGCCATCAGCGTGTAGAACCAGCCGCGGGTCTGGTCGATCGCCTCCGAGATGAACTGCGCCGGGTAGCGCTTCTCGAACAGCTCCTTGTTCTGGTACGGGTAGCCGTACTGCGCGAACGGCATCGACCCCGAGTCGTACCAGGCGTCGATCACCTCGGGCACCCGGGTGGAGACGCCGCCGCACTCGCGGCAGTCGAAGGTGACGTCGTCGATGTACGGGCGGTGCGGGTCCAGCCCGCTCTGGTCGGTGCCGGTCAGCTCGGAGAGCTCGGCCAGCGAACCGACGCAGGTGAGGTGGTTCTCCGCGCAGCGCCAGATCGGCAGCGGCGTGCCCCAGTAGCGGTTGCGCGACAGCGCCCAGTCGACGTTGTTGTTCAGCCAGTCGCCGAAGCGGCCGTGCTTGACGTTCTCGGGGAACCAGTTGGTCGCCTCGTTCTCGCGGATCAGCGCGTCCTTGACGGCGGTGGTCCGGATGTACCAGGACGGCTGCGCGTAGTAGAGCAGCGCGGTGTGGCAGCGCCAGCAGTGCGGGTAGCTGTGCTCGTACGGGAGGTGGCGGAAGAGCAGGCCGCGCTCCTGGAGGTCCTTGACCAGCGCCTCGTCGGCCTTCTTGAAGAAGACGCCGCCGACCAGCGGGACCTCGGGCGCGAAGGTGCCGTCCGCGCGGACGGGGTTGACCACCGGCAGGCCGTACCGGCGGCAGGTCGCGAGGTCGTCCGCGCCGAAGGCGGGCGACTGGTGGACGATACCGGTGCCGTCCTCGGTGGTGACGTAGTCGGCGTTCAGCACGTAGTGCGCGTTCTCGATCTCGACCAGGTCGAACGGGCGGGTGTACGCCCAGCGCTCCATCTCGGCGCCGGTGAAGCGGTCCCCGGTGGGCTCCCAGCCCTCGCCGAGCGCCTTGCCGAGCAGCGGCTCGGCGACGACCAGCTTCTCGCTGCCGTCGGTGGCCACCACGTACGTGACGTCCGGGTGGACGGCGGCGGCGGTGTTGGAGACCAGCGTCCAGGGGGTGGTCGTCCAGACCAGCAGCGCGGCCTCGCCGGCGAGCGGACCCGAGGTCAGCGGGAAGCGGACGAACACCGAGGGGTCGACGACCGTCTCGTAGCCCTGCGCCAGCTCGTGGTCGGACAGGCCGGTGCCGCAGCGCGGGCACCACGGGGCGACCCGGTGGTCCTGGACCAGCAGGCCCTTGTCGAAGATCTGCTTCAGCGACCACCAGACGGACTGCACGTACGACGGGTCCATCGTGCGGTAGGCCTGGTCGAGGTCGACCCAGTAGCCCATCCGGGTGGTCAGCTCGGCGAAGGCGTCGGTGTGCCTGGTGACCGACTCGCGGCACTTGGCGTTGAACTCGGCGATGCCGTACTTCTCGATGTCCTGCTTGCCGGAGAAGCCGAGCTCCTTCTCGACGGCCAGCTCGACCGGCAGGCCGTGACAGTCCCAGCCGGCCTTGCGGGCGACGTGGTAGCCCTTCATCGTCCGGTACCGGGGGAAGACGTCCTTGAAGACGCGGGCCTCGATGTGGTGGGCGCCGGGCATGCCGTTGGCGGTCGGCGGGCCCTCGTAGAAGACCCACTCCGGGCGGCCCTCGGACTGCTCCAGGCTGCGCTGGAACACCTTGTTGTCCTGCCAGAAGCTCAGGATCCGGTGTTCGAGGGCGGGCAGGTCGACCTGGGCGGGGACTGCGTTGTAGGCGGGCTGGCCGTGCTCGGGCGGGGTGCTCATCGCGGTGTCTTCCTCCGGCGGATGCGTGGACTGGCTTCCGACGGAGGGACGAGACGGCGTGCCGTCCCGCGGTACCACCCTCCTTGGCCGCGATGGTGCTGCGGCCCTCTTGTTTGGGGGCTTGCTGCCGGTTCTACCGGGCCGTGAGGCCGTTCTTCCGGCGGCTCCGGGGTGATCTTCCCGCCGTGCACACCCCCGGGCTCGCACCGTCCCCGGGTCGCTGGTGGCTGCGTACGTCGGTACTCGTCCCATCTGCGCCTTGCAGGCCCAGTGTATCGGCCCGGACAACCCGGTTTCTCCGCCCCGCGCCGGTGTGCGCTCCCACCGGTGCGGTTAGCAGATGACGATCTGGGCACAACTTGGACAGCACGAGGGCAGGGGCGGCCGGGGAGGCTACCCGGGTGGCATCGGCAGGCTGTATCGATGCGTATCGGTATGTCATGTTGTGGCCGGATTTGATGGGGATTATCGTTCCGGCACTGGAGGCCGCCGGGAACCGGCGGCTCGATTCATTCGTAGATGGGGTCGAAGCCATGGCTGAGAAGGCAACCGGCGCGGGCACCGCGACCAAGCGGGCCCGCAAGGCTGTGGCAGGCGACCCAGGGGAGGGGACCGTGACCACCACCGCACGGCACAAGAACAGCAACGGCACCGCCCGCGTAGCAGCGCCCGGCCGTACCCGTACACCCGCCGCCACCGGCGCCCGGGCGGTCGGCGGCGCCGAGTCGGTCGACCCGGCCGAGCTGCCGGTACGCCCCGGTGAGGACGCCTGGACCTCGGTGGAGGTGGCCGAGCTGCACGCCGAGCTCATCAGCGAGCTGGAGCGGCTCCAGGCCGAGATCGACGCCTCCGAGGCGGCGATCACCGGCCTGATGCGCGACTCCAACGACGGCGCCGGCGACGACCAGGTCGATGCCGGCACCAAGAACATCTCGCGGGAGAGCGAACTCGCCCTCGGCAACAACGCCCGCGACAGCCTCGCCCAGACCGAGCGCGCCCTGGGCCGCCTGGAGGGTGTCGGCTTCGGCGTCTGCGAGTCCTGCGGCCAGGCGATCGGCAAGGCCCGGATGCAGGCCTTCCCGCGCGCCACGCTCTGCGTCCAGTGCAAGGCGAAGCAGGAACGGCGGTAACCGGGGCGCCGGACGGGGCCGGGCTTGCCGTACGCTCGACCCCGTAACGTCGGCCCTCGTTTACCCGGCCACGGCCGGGCGGGCCCCCATCGGCAGCGGAGCGGATCATCAGTACCCAAGGTTCCCCCCAGACGCGGGACGAGTCCGTCCCGACCACTGCTGCCCCGGCGCAGGCGCCCCTCACCGGGGCGGAGGACGCCGGACGGGAGGCCGCGGTGCGGGACGAGACCGTGCCGGCGGCGGCCGGGCCCGCGGGCGCGACGGGGGCCACCGGCGGCGCCCGCCGCCGTCGGATCGGTGTCCTGCTGGTCGTGGCGCTGCTCGCCTACCTGATCGACCTCGGCAGCAAGCTGCTGGTCGTGGCGAAGCTGGAGGGCCACTCGCCGATCCAGGTGGCCGGCGACATCGTCACGCTCCAGGTGATCCGCAACGGCGGCGCGGCCTTCGGCATGGGCCAGGCGATGACCATCGTCTTCACCATGATCGCCACCGCCGTCATCGTGGTGATCTGGCGGATCGCCCGCCGCCTCTACAGCCTGCCGTGGGCCGTCGCGCTCGGCATGCTGCTCGGCGGCGCCCTCGGGAACCTCACCGACCGGCTGTTCCGCGCGCCGCAGGTGTTCCGCGGCCACGTGGTCGACTTCATCTCCGTCCAGCACTTCGCGGTCTTCAACCTCGCCGACTCGGCGATCGTCTGCGGCGGCATCCTGGTGGTGCTGCTCTCCTTCCGCGGCAGCAACCCCGACGGCACCGTGCACCACGGCGGCGCCAAGGACGAGCCCTCCGGGGCCCGGCCGTCCAAGGACGGGACCGATGCCGGGACGCCGGGTGAGTAAGGGCGGCCGCTCCCGTCCGGCATACTCGTACGGGTGAGTACCGCAGCGCAGACCCGTAGCCTCCCCGTTCCCGACGGCCTCGAGGGCGAGCGTCTCGACGCCGCGCTCGCCCGGATGTTCGGTTTCTCCCGGACGAAGGCCGCCGAGCTGGCCGCCGACGGCAAGGTGACCATCGACGGGGCGACGGCCGGCAAGTCCGACCGGGTGATGGCCGGATCCTGGCTGGAGGTCGAGATCCCGGCCCCCGCGGCCGCCGTGCAGATCGTCGCCGAGCACGTCGAGGGCATGCGCATCGTCCACGACGACGACGACATCGTCCTCGTCGACAAGCCCGTCGGCGTCGCCGCCCACCCGAGCCCCGGCTGGACGGGTACCACCGTCATCGGCGGCCTCGCCGCGGCCGGCTACCGGATCTCCACCTCCGGCGCGGCCGAGCGCCAGGGCGTCGTGCACCGCCTCGACGTCGGCACCTCCGGCCTGATGGTCGTCGCCAAGTCCGAGCGGGCCTACACCGACCTCAAGCGGCAGTTCCACGACCGCGTGGTCGAGAAGAAGTACAACGCCCTCGTCCAGGGCCACCCGGACCCGATGAGCGGCACCGTCGACGCGCCGATCGGCCGCCACCCCAGCTCCGACTGGAAGTGGGCCGTCACCCAGGCCGGCAAGCCCTCCGTCACGCACTACGACCTGATCGAGGCCTACCGCGCCGCCTCGCTGCTGGACATCAAGCTGGAGACCGGCCGCACCCACCAGATCCGGGTGCACATGTCCGCGCTGCGCCACCCCTGCGTCGGCGACCTCACCTACGGCGCCGACCCGACGCTCTCCAAGCGCCTCGGCCTCACCCGCCAGTGGCTGCACGCCGTCTCGCTCGGCTTCGAGCACCCGTCGAACGGCGAGTGGGTGCAGTTCAGCAGCGAGTACCCGGCCGACCTGCAGAAGGCCCTCGACATCATCTCCTCGGAGAGCTGACATGGCCGCCGACATCAGGGTGGCCGCCGGCGAGGCCGACCTGGCGCTGGTCGCCGGCATCCGGCGCGAGGTCTTCGTCGTCGAGCAGAACGTCCCGGAGGAGCTGGAGTACGACGAGCTCGACGCCACCTCCGAGCACCTGCTCGCGACCGGCCCCGACGGCGCCGCACTCGGCACCGCCCGGCTGATCCACGGTGAGCAGGCCCTGAAGCTCACCGGCGGCAGGCCCGGCCGGGTGCTGCTCGGCCGGCTCGCCGTCTCCCGGACGGCGCGCGGCACCGGCCTGGGCGCCGCCCTCGTCCGGGCCGTCGAGCAGGCGGGCCGCGAGCGCGGCGCGACCGAGGTCGAGCTGCACGCCCAGACCCAGGCCCTCGGCTTCTACGAGCGCCTCGGCTACACCGCCGAGGGTCCGGAGTACCTGGACGCGAACATCCCGCACCGGACGATGACCCGGGTGCTGTAGCCGCTACGCTGCGCGGCATGCTGAAGTTCGCCAAGTGGGGGCCGTTCGGTGTGATCGCCCTGCTGATGCTGGGACTCGTCGGGGTGGGCGTCCTCACCGGGGCCTCGTCCTGCTGGTCGGGTGCGGCGGACCGGCTCGGGTCCGCGCTCGCGAAGGAGCCCGTGCTGGCCGCGCACCCGGCCGGGTCCGAACCGGTGTCCGGGGGCACCTCGTCGTGCGACGCCGATGACGGGCACGTCGAGGCCTGGCAGGACTACCGGCTCTCGATACCGGACGCCGAGGCGCTGGCCTTCTACCGCGACGCGGCGGTCGGCGGAGGCTGGCGGCCGGTGGAGGGCCGCCGGTCCCCCTGCTACGCCAAGGAGGTCGGCGGCAGCACCGCGTACCTCTACACGGGCCGGCCGACCGAGGGGGACCTGTTCGCCGTGACCATCACGGCCGACACCGACGGGTCGCCGTGGTGCTGACCCGACTCCGCTACGCCTCGCCCGTCCGCAGCCGGGGCAGCGCGTCCGGGTGCTCGTCGCGCAGATAGGCGATCAGCTGCTCGCGGACGGCGAAGCGGAGCAGCGCGGCGTCGTCCGGGGAGCGGGCGGTCATGGTGGCCCGGACGACCAGCGTGCTCGGGGTGGTGTCGGTGACCTGGAGGGCCCATTCGGCGCCGTCCCAGAGCGGGTTGCCGAGCAGGCGCTCATGCAGGGTGGCGCGCAGCGCGTCCACGGGAGTGGCGTGGTCGAGGTGCAGGACGACGGAGGCGAGCAGGCCCCGGTCCTTGCGGGTCCAGTTCTCGAACGGCTTGTTGACGAAGTACGAGACGGGCACGATCAGCCGGCGGTAGTCCCAGAGCCGGACCACCAGGTAGGAGAGGGTGATCTCCTCCACCGTGCCCTGCTGGCCGTCCACCACCACCACGTCGCCGATCCGGACGGTGTCGCCGAAGGCGATCTGCAGGCCGGCGAAGAAGTTGCCGAGCGCGGACTGCGCGGCGATGCCCGCCACGATGCCGAGGATGCCGGCCGAGGCGAGCAGGCTGGCGCCGATGGTGCGCATCGCGGAGAAGGTCAGCAGCATCACCGCGACCGTGACCACGGCGATCACCGCGCTGACGACCCGCCGCAGCATGCTGATCTGCGTGTGCACCCGCTGGACCCGCGCCGGGTCCTCGGTGACCGTCTCGTACCGGCTGAGCACGGCCTCCAGGCCGGCCGCGACCACCCTGACGGTCAGCCAGCCGAGGCTGGCCAGCAGCACCAGCAGGTTCACCTCGTGCAGGACGTCGCCGCTCAGGTCGAAGATCCGCTCCAGCGGCTTGGCGGCCAGCAGGAGGGCGGAGACGACGACCAGCTGGAGCGGGATCCGGCAGCGTCGCAGCAGCGGCCAGACCGCCACCCCGGGGTTGCGGGCCGCGACGCGCTGGAGCACCTGGTCGCCGCCCCAGCCGACGGCGAGGGTCACTGCGACGCTGAGGAGCAGGACGGTCAGCGGCCACAGCAGCACGGGCACCTCGCCGGGAGTGGGGAGTCGGGAGTCGGGAGCCGGGGGGTCGGGGGGCGGGAGCAGGGGGGCGACGGAAGGCGGACGGTGGACGGATCGTCAGCTGACCGTACGATACCCGGAGGATTCGGGGTGAACCGGCCTGATTCGGTCACTGCTGCGCGAAGCGACCGCCGACGCCTGCGGCCTCCGCCGGCCCCGGCTCCTTACGGCTTCCCTACCGGAAACGCGGATACGATCGCTATCCATGGAGCTCGGTGGATCATGGCGCCGCTGGCGCGCACGCAGGACGGCCACGACGTCCAGGACCCGGCGGCTGGTGACCGCCGCTCTCGCGGTGGCGGTCCTCGCCGGCGTGGGCACCTGGACGGCGGCCGCCGCGGGCGGCGAGGCGGCGGTCCGTCAGGAGGACCACGTCCTGCTGATGCCCGAGACACCCGGCAGCACGCAGCAGGTCGGCATCGACACCTCGTACTTCACCACCGGTACGGGCCCGCGCCCCGCCGTCCTGCTCGCCCACGGCTTCGGCGGCAGCAAGGAGGGCGAACGCGCCCGCGCCGAGCAGCTCGCCCGCTCCGGCTACGCCGTCCTCACCTGGTCCGCCCGCGGCTTCGGCCACTCCGGCGGGAAGATCGGCCTCAACGCCCCCGACCGCGAGGTCGAGGACGTCAAGCACCTGGTCGACTGGCTCGCCGCCCGCCCCGAAGTCCGCCTCGACGCCCCCGGCGACCCCAGGGTCGGCATCACCGGCGCCTCCTACGGCGGCGCCATCGCCCTGCTCGGCTCCGCCGCCGACCCGCGGATCGACACGGTCGCGAGCCAGATCACCTGGTGGAACCTCGCCGACGCGCTCTTCCCGCAGGGGGTCCAGGGCGGGACGGCGCAGGACGGGGTGTTCAAGAAGCTCTGGGCCGGCCTCTTCTTCACCACCGGTTCCGCGGGCGACCTGACCGCGACGGGCGCCGCGCCCGCCGCACCCGCCGCGCCGAATCCGGACGCCGCGGCCGACGGCCCCGTCGGGTGCGGGCGCTTCCTGGACGAGCTGTGCGCGATGTACGACCGGGTCGCCACCACCGGGCACGCCGACCCCGAGGCCGTCGCCCTGCTCGACCGCTCCAGCCCCTCCTCCGTCGCCGCCCGGCTCAAGGTGCCGACCCTGGTCGTCCAGGGGCAGCAGGACTCGCTCTTCCCGCTCGACCAGGGCGACGCCATCGCCAGGGCCGTCGCGGCCAACGGTGCCCCGGTGGCCGTGGACTGGTTCGCCGGCGGGCACGACGGCGGCACCGACACCAGCGACCGGGTCGACACCAGGGTCACCGGCTGGTTCGACCACTACCTGAAGGGGACGCCGGGCGACACCGGCCCGGCCTTCCGGGTCACCCGCACCGGCGGCGTCGACTCCACCGGCTTCCAGGCCGTGCTGCGCGGCGCCACCGCCGACGCCTACCCCGGCCTGGCCGGCACCGGCTCCCGCAGCGTCGAACTGACCGGCGCCGAGCAGTCCTTCGCCAACCCGCCCGGCGGCGCACCGCCCGCCATCTCCACCCTGCCCGGCATCGGAGCCCTCGCCCAGGCCGCCTCGCTCGGCGGCGGCCTCTCGCTGGACTTCCCCGGCCAGCACGCCACCTTCGACTCCGCGCCGCTCGACTCCGCCCTGCACCTGACCGGGCAGCCCGGCGTGGCCGTCCACGTCTCCGCCGACCGGCCCGACGCGGTGCTCTTCGCGAAGCTGTACGACCTCGGCCCCGACGGGAAGCAGACGCTGCCGCAGCAGCTCGTCGCCCCGCTGCGGGTCACCGGCGCCGACGCCCCCGGCGGCCGGACCGTCCAGATCGCGCTGCCCGCGGTCGACCACGACTTCCCCGCCGGCCACCGGCTGCGGCTCGTGCTGGCCACCACCGACCTCGCGTACGCCTCGCCCGCCGAACCCGCCACCTACCGGGCCGCCGTGGCCGGCCCGCTCACCGTGCCGACCGTCGACGCGCTGAAGACCGAGGCCGCCCCGCTGCCCGCCCGCACCTGGCTGCTGCCCCTGGTCGCCCTCGGCGTCGCCGCCCTGCTGCTGGCCGGACGCCGCGGCCTGCGGCGCGGCCGCGAGCGCCACGCCCCCGACCCGGCGCTCGCCGGCGTACCGCTGCAGATCACCGGCCTGAGCAAGCGCTACAAGGGCGCGGCCGACCGGTACGCCGTCCGCGACCTCGGCTTCCGGGTCGAGAAGGGCCAGGTGCTCGGCCTGCTCGGCCCCAACGGCGCCGGCAAGACCACCACCCTGCGGATGCTGATGGGCCTGATCCGCCCCGACAAGGGCGAGATCCGGATCTTCGGCCACGCCATCCGCCCCGGCGCCCCCGTGCTCTCCCGGGTCGGCTCGTTCGTCGAGGGCGCCGGCTTCCTGCCGCACCTCACCGGCCGCGCCAACCTCCAGCTCTACTGGCAGGCCACCGGCCGCCCCGCCGAGGACGCCCACCTGGACGAGGCCCTGGTCATCGCCGACCTCGGTGAGGCCCTCGACCGCGCGGTGCGCACCTACTCGCAGGGCATGCGCCAGCGCCTCGCCATCGCCCAGGCCATGCTCGGCCTGCCCGACCTGCTGATCCTCGACGAGCCGACCAACGGGCTGGACCCGCCGCAGATCCGCGAGATGCGCGAGGTGATGATCCGCTACGCGGCCGCCGGACGCACCGTCATCGTCTCCAGCCACCTGCTCTCCGAGGTCGAGCAGTCCTGCACCCACCTGGTGGTGATGGACCGCGGCCGGCTCGTCAGCGCCGGGGACGTCGCCGAGATCGTCGGCGCGGGCGAACTGCTGCTCGTCGGCACCCCCGCCGGGTACGGACCGGACGAACTGGCCGTCGCCGCCGACAAGACGGCCGCACTGGCGGGCGTCGGCTCCGCCGAGGTCGTCGACGGCGGCCTCCTCGTCCGGCTGGACGGCATGACGGCCGGACAGCTGATCGCCGAACTCGTCCGCCTCGGCGTCCCGGTGGAGCGCGCCGGGCCGCACCGCCGCCTGGAGGACGCGTTCCTCTCCCTGATCGGAGGCACCGCGTGAGCACCCCGGTGAGCACCCCCGGCGCCGCCGAGGCGGCGCCCGACCACGCCCCCGGCTACAAGGCCGGCCGCACCCTGCCGCTGCGCGTCGAGGCGATGCGCCAGCTGCGCCGCCGCCGCACGATGGTGATCGGCGGGGTGCTCGCGGCGATGCCGTTCGTCATCCTGCTGGCGTTCCAGATCGGCGGCACCCCCAGCCGCACCGACCGGACCACCTTCATCGAACTCGCGACCGCCTCCGGCCTCAACTTCGCCACCACCATGCTCTTCATGGGCACCGGCTTCCTGCTGGTCATCCCGGTCGCGCTGTTCTGCGGCGACACCGTCGCCTCCGAGGCCAGCTGGTCCTCCCTGCGGTACCTGCTCGCCGCCCCCGTCCCCCGGGCCCGGCTGCTGGCCCGCAAGTTCGCCGTCGGCCTCGCCTTCTCCGCCGTCGCGATCGTCCTGCTCCCGCTGATCGGCCTCGGCGTCGGCACCGCCGCCTACGGCTGGGGCGACCTCCAGCTGCCCGCCGGCATCAGCCTGCCCGCCTCCACCGCCCTGCCGCGCCTGGCGATCGCCGTCGCCTTCGTCCTGCTCAGCGAACTCGTCATCGCGGCCCTCGCGTTCTGGCTCTCCACCGCCACCGACGCACCGCTGGGCGCCGTCGGCGGCGCCGTCTTCGCCTCCATCCTCACCGGCGTCCTGGACGCCGTCACCGCCCTCGGCGACCTGCGCGAATGGCTCCCCGCCCACTGGCAGTACGCCTGGGCCGACGCCCTCCAGCCCCAACTGGAGTGGGGCGGCATGCTCCAGGGCGTCTCGGTCTCCTTCTCGTACGCGGTCGTGCTGCTCGCGCTCGCCTTCCGCGGCTTCGCCCGCAAGGACGTGGTGTCCTGACCGGCCGTCCGGGCCGTCCCGCCCGCCCCGGTGGGCTGCCGGGGGCGGGCGGGCGTCGCTCAGCGGGGGACAGTCACTTCACCGGCGCCCAGACCCGCTCCAGGGCCTGGCTGCCGGAGCGGCTGCGGTAGGAGCGCGTCCAGGTGCTGGTGGCGTCCCGGCGGGTGCGGTCGGAGAGGATGTAGTAGTCCATCTGCACCTGGCCCGGGGTGACGTCCAGGACGCCGTAGCCGTGCGAGTCCAGGTCGATCCACTTCACGTGCCGGTTGGCGGCCTTCAGTGCTCCCGCGGCGACCAGGGAGACGGTCTGCGGTGCCACCTTCAGGAAGTCGTCCACGTTGTCGGAGGTCACGGAGGTGACCACGAACTCCGTCGCCACACTGCCCGACGCCGGGTACGTGGCCGCCTCGTTCGGCACGTCACTGGCCCAGGCGGAGTGGATGTCGCCGGTCAGGAAGACGGTGTTGCGGATGCCCTGCGCCTTCAGGTGGCCGAGCAGTTCGCGCCGGTCGTGGGTGTAGCCGTCCCACTGGTCCGGGTTGACCGCCAGGCCCTCGCCGGGCAGGCCGAGCAGCTTCGCGATCGGGCGGAGCAGGTAGTCCGGGAGGGAGAGGAAGGCGACCGGCGAGATCATCACCGAGTTGCCGACCAGCCGCCAGGTGGTGTCGGAGGCGGACAGCCCGGCCTTCAGCCAGTCCAGCTGCGCCCGGCCGGTGATGGTGCGGTCGGGCGAGTCGACGTCCCCGCTGCCGGTCTTCACCTGCGCGGACCGGAACGAGCGCAGGTCGAGCAGCGAGAGGTCGGCGAGCTTGCCGTACCGCAGGCGGCGGTAGGTGGTGCCGGCGATCGAGGGGCGGACGGGCATCCACTCGAAGTACGCCTGCTTCGCGGCGGCGACCCGGGCCGCCCAGTCGCCCTCGGTGGCGGGGGAGTGGTTCTCGGCACCCACCGAGGAGGCGTCGTTCGCGAACTCGTGGTCGTCCCAGATGGCGATCGTCGGGACGGCGGCGTGCAGGGCCTGGAGGTCCGGGTCGGTCTTGTAACGGCCGTGCCTGGTGCGGTAGTCGGCGAGGTCCAGGATCTCGTGGGCCGGCTCGTGCGCGCGGACGACGGTACCGGCGGCACAGAACTCGCCGGTCTTGTACTCGTAGATGTAGTCGCCCAGGAAGAGGAAGGCGTCCAGGTCGCCGCGTGCGGCCAGGTGCCGGTAGGAGGCGAAGTAGCCGGCCTCCCAGTTGGCGCAGGACGCGACGCCCAGCCGCAGCCGCTGCACGGCGGCGTCGCTCGCGGGCGCCGTCCTGGTCCGGCCGGCGGGGGAGACCACCGCGCCCGCGGTGAACCGGTACCAGTAGGAGGTGTCGGCCTGCAGGCCGCGGGCGTCCACCTTGACGGTGTGGTCGGTGGCGGCGGTGGCGGCCACCGTGCCGCTCGCCACGACGGCCGCGAAGTTGCGGTCGGCGGACACCTCCCACCGGACCTCGGTGTCCGGCCCGGCGCCCGAGCCGGGCACGGCGGCCGCGGTCGGGGTGAGCCTGGTCCAGAGGACGACGCCGTCGGGCAGCGGATCCCCGGAGGCGACGCCGTGCAGGAAGGCCGGCCCCTCGGACGCCGCCGTCGCGGCGAGGGCGCGGTCGCCGATCGCCAGCGGCAGGGCGGCGGCCCCGGCGGCGATCGCGGTGGCCTTCAGCACCTGGCGACGCCGCGGGCGGGTGGTGGCGCCGGACAGGGACTTGTCATGTATGGGATTAGTCACCCGATGAGGCTACCGGGTGGTAATCATCCTGCGCAGCCCATGGACTGACTGTTCGTCCGCTCGTCATCCGATGCTCGGACGGCGGCACCGGCGCGCGTCCGGCGCGCCACCCGGCGGCCATGCGGTGCCGGAGCGGGGGTGCGCCGGGCCCGGCGGGTGGGCGGAGTGGCGCGGGGTGGCAGGAGCGGGGCGGGAATCGGGATGGGGGATCATGGGAGGGTCACCGACCAGCTCGCGAAGGAACCGTACCCGTGGCCCAGATCGTCCTCCTCCACTCCGCCTACGGCCTGCGCCCCGCCGTCCACCAGGCCGCCGACCGGCTCCGCGCCGCCGGCCACCGGGTGCACACCCCCGACCTGTACGACGGCCGCACCTTCGACACCGTCGAGGAGGGCATGGCGTACAAGGAGGAGCTCACCAACGACGAACTCCTGCGCCGGGCCGTCACCGCGGCCGCCCCGCTGCTCGCCCCCGTCAACGGCACCACCCCGCCGCCGGACGGCCTGGTCTACGCCGGCTTCTCCCTCGGCGGCGCCCTCGCCCAGAACCTCGCGCTGGCCGACGAGCAGGCGAAGGGGCTGCTGCTCCTGCACGGCACCTCGGACATCCGCGACGACGCGGCCACGAGCATTCCCGTCCAGCTGCACGTCGCCGAGCCCGACCCGTTCGAGTCCGAGGACTGGCTGAACGCCTGGTACCTGCGGATGCGCAAGGCCGGCGCCGACGTCGAGGTCCACCGCTACCGGGGGGCCGGGCACATCTTCACCGACCCGGAGCTGCCCGACTACGACGCCGAGGCGGCCGAGCAGACCTGGGCCGCCGCGCTGGACTTTCTGGCGGAGCTGGACGGGTGAGGGGTGACAGATGACAGATATTGTCAGCGCGACTCTGTCGCCTGTCACCTGTCACCTGTCGTCTGCTATCCGATAGTCGATATCCGACAGGCACGACGCCGCCAGTCCGCGATCTCAACAGCCCAGAGCCGCCAGGTCGAGCCGTCCCAGCCGTTCCGGATCCGCCAGCACGTCGATCTCGACGATCGTTCCGCCCCGCACGGTGAACGACATCAGCGAGAACGGCCGTCCGTCCCGGGTGGCGAGCAGCCCCGGCCGGCCGTCGACGAGCACCCGCCGGGCGGTGGCGGCGAACTGCGAGAAGGTGATCGCCTGAGCGGCCACCACCCGCGCCCCGCGCACCAGCTCGGCGGTGCCGGTGCGGAGGCCGCCGTAGTCGGCCCGGAGCACGATGTCCGGGTCCAGTACCGCGACCAGGGCCTCGAAGTCCCCGCCGCGCGCCGCGGCCAGGAAGGCGTCGACGACCTCGCGCTGCCGGGGGAGGTCCGGCTCCGGCGCTGCGGCGGCCCCCTGTCCCTGCACCCGGCGGCGGCCCCGGCTCGCCAACTGGCGCGCCGCCGCCGGTGTGCGGTCCACGATGGGGGCGATCTCGTCGAACGGCACCGCGAACATGTCGTGCAGGACGAACGCGAGCCGCTCGGCGGGCGGCAGGGTCTCCAGTACCACCAGCAGCGCCAGGCCGACGGAGTCGGCGAGCAGCGCCTCGTGTTCCGGGTCGGTCCCCTCCGCGCTGCTGACGACCGGGTCGGCCGGGCACGCGTCGAGCG
Organism: Kitasatospora sp. NPDC057223; assembly: GCF_042669755.1. NCBI lineage: Bacteria > Bacillati > Actinomycetota > Actinomycetes > Kitasatosporales > Streptomycetaceae > Kitasatospora > Kitasatospora sp. NPDC057223. The sequence goes on from NZ_JBHUWW010000022.1 coordinate 15,406, forward strand.
GGTCCTCCCGCCGGGAGCCGCGCGAGCGCAGCATGTCCAGACAGACCCGGCCGACCACGGTGGTCAGCCACCCGCTGAGGTTCTCGATGCCGTCCGCACCGGTACGGCCGAGCCGCAGCCACGTCTCCTGGACGGCATCGTCCGCCTCGCTCGGCGAGCCGAGCATCCGGTACGCCACCGACCGCAGCCGGCTGCGGTTCTCCTCGAACCGGCCGGCCAGGAAGTCGGCCGAGAGCGCGTCCGCAGGCTCACCCGGAAATTCGTCCTCGTTCATCGGTCACACTCTCCCGTCGCGTTCCGTCCTCCCTCTGACGAACGGGAAGCGGCGGATGTGACAACCCCGGCGTCGACCTTGCGGGCCGCCCGTCGGCCGGACCGGATCAGACCGACGGCGGCCCGACAGGCGGCACCGGCGGCACCGGCGGTTGCGAGGGCTGGGGCGGCCGGGCCGGCTGAGGCGACTGGAACGGCTGGAACGGCTGCGAGGGCTGAGAGGCCTGCGCCGGCAGCGGGGGAGAGGCGGGCCGGTCGTACGCCCCGTACGCGGGATAGGGGGCGTACGGGTTGGGCGCCGCAGCGGCAGCCGGGGCGCCCGAGGGCCCGGTGGGACGGGTCGCGGCCACCACGACGGCCACGATGACGGCCGCCGCGACCGAGAGGAGGTGGGCGACGTTGAGGAGCAGGAAGGCGGGGCTCCGGGCGAACGCGTCGCGGCCGTACGAGGTGCCGAGCTGGTTGATCGTCATCGCGGCGGCGGCGTAGCCGTTCACGGCGAGCAGGACGACGGCGCCCGGCCGCACCCAGCTCCGGCGGCTGAAGGCGCCGATGACGAGGGCGAGCAGCGCGACCGACAGGGCGGCGTCGTAGCCGAAGAACCCGACCGGGGCACGGAACGCGGCGTGGTCGTAGGTGAAGCCGAGGGCGACGGGCAGGTACTCCACGCCCTGCTGGCTGATGTCGTAGCCGAGGATGCCCAGTTCGGCGAGCAGCAGGAGGAGGGCCACGACACCGATGGCGACCAGTCCGCCGCCGCTGGTGCGGGGTGCGGGGGGCTGCCACGGGTACCCCTGGCCGGGCGGGCGGTACGGGTCGTACGTCATGAACTCCCCCTCTGGAACGGCGATTCCGTACGGCTATTCCGTGCGGAATCGCGTCCGCTGATCGCATCCGACGATCGCGTCCGGTGATCGCGTCCGACGATCCGCTCGTCGGCACGAGGCTAGTGGCGGGCCCGGGCGGTGGCCAGAGAAACGACCGGGCGGGAGCGGCGGCCGGACCGGTCAGGAATCGAGAAGCGCCCGCTTCCGAGCCGCACTAGCGTGACAACCATGGACATCACGATGCACGCGGGTTTCCTCCCGCCGGCGGCCGATCCCGGGACCACCGGGCCCACCGATCAGCCGTACGGTATTCGCGACTGCGCCTTCCGCGATCCCGCGGGCAACCTGATCCGCATCAACCAGCGCGGCTGAGCGACCCCGGCAGTCACAGCCCGCCCCGCCGTCGGCACGGCAGGCAGTGGCCGGGCGGCAACCAGCGCGGTGCCGCGCCCGCGGGCGCGTCCACGACCGAGACGGAGACACCATGAGCACGGCCACGAGGACGAACACGCACTCGCCGGCGCCGCACGCCGCCGACAGTCACGATCTGATCCGCGTCCACGGCGCGCGCGTGAACAACCTCAAGGACGTCAGCATCGAGATCCCCAAGCGCCGGCTGACGGTGTTCACCGGCGTCTCCGGATCGGGCAAGAGCTCGCTGGTGTTCGGCACGATCGCGGCGGAGTCGCAGCGGCTGATCAACGAGACCTACAGCGCCTTCGTGCAGGGTTTCATGCCGACGCTGGCGCGTCCCGAGGTCGACGTGCTCGAAGGGCTGACGACCGCGATCCTCGTCGACCAGCAGCGGCTGGGCGCCGATCCGCGCTCCACGGTCGGCACCGCCACCGACGTCAACGCGATGCTGCGGATCCTGTTCACCCGGCTCGGGAAGCCGCACATCGGCCCGCCCAGCGCGTACGCGTTCAACGTGCCCTCGGTCCGGGCCAGTGGTGCCATCACGGTCGAGGCGGGTGCGAAGAAGACGGTCAAGGCGACCTTCAACCGCACCGGCGGCATGTGTCCGCGGTGCGAGGGCCGGGGCGCCGTCTCCGACATCGACCTCACCCAGCTCTACGACGACTCCAAGTCGCTCGCCGAGGGCGCGTTCACCATTCCCGGCTGGAAGTCGGACAGCTTCTGGACCGTCCGGGTCTACGCCGAGTCGGGCTTCCTCGACCCGGACAAGCCGATCCGCAAGTACACCAGGAAGGAGATGCAGGACTTCCTCTACCGGGAGCCCACCAAGGTGAAGGTCGAGGGCGTGAACCTCACCTACGAGGGGCTGATCCCCAAGATCCAGAAGTCGTTCCTGTCCAAGGACAAGGAGGCGCTCCAGCCGCACATCCGGGCGTTCGTGGAGCGGGCGGTCACCTTCACCACCTGTCCCGACTGCGACGGCACCCGGCTCAGCGAAGGGGCCCGGTCCTCGAAGATCGCCCGGATCAGCATCGCCGACGCCTGCGCGATGCAGATCAGCGACCTGGCCGGGTGGGTCCGCGGCCTCGACGAGCCGACGGTCGCGCCGCTGCTCGCCGCGCTGCTGGAGACGCTCGACTCCTTCGTGGAGATCGGCCTCGGCTACCTCTCGCTCGACCGGCCTTCGGGGACGCTGTCCGGCGGCGAGGCGCAGCGCGTCAAGATGATCCGCCACCTCGGCTCCTCCCTCACCGACACCACCTACGTCTTCGACGAGCCCACCATCGGTCTGCACCCGCACGACATCCAGCGGATGAACGACCTGCTGCTGCGGCTGCGGGACAAGGGCAACACCGTGCTGGTGGTGGAGCACAAGCCGGAGACGATCACGATCGCCGACCACGTCGTCGACCTCGGCCCCGGCGCCGGGTCGGCGGGCGGCACCGTCTGCTTCGAGGGCACCGTCGAGGGGCTGCGGGCCGGCGGCACGCTGACCGGGCGGCACCTGGACGACCGGGCCACCCTGAAGCCGTCGGTGCGCGAGCCGTCGGGAGTGCTGGAGGTGCGCGGCGCCGGCACCCACAACCTGCGGGACGTCGACGTCGACCTGCCGCTCGGCGTGCTGGTGGTGGTGACCGGCGTGGCCGGGTCGGGGAAGAGCTCGCTGATCCACGGGTCGGTGGCGGGACGGGACGGGGTGGTGGCCGTCGACCAGAGCCCGATCCGCGGCTCGCGCCGGAGCAACCCGGCGACGTACACCGGCCTGCTGGACCCGATCCGCAAGGCCTTCGCCAAGGCCAACGGCGTGAAGCCGGCCCTGTTCAGCGCCAACTCCGAGGGCGCCTGCCCCACCTGCAACGGCGCCGGTGTCGTCTACACCGACCTGGCGATGATGGCCGGCGTCGCCACCGTCTGCGAGGAGTGCGAGGGCAAGCGCTTCCTGGCGTCGGTGCTGGAGTACCGTCTCGGCGGCCGCGACATCAGCGAGGTGCTCGCGATGCCGGTCTCGGAGGCGGCGGAGTTCTTCGGCGCCGGTGACGCGCGCACGCCCGCCGCGCACGCGATCCTGGAGCGGCTCGCCGACGTCGGGCTGGGCTACCTCAGCCTCGGCCAGCCGCTCACGACGCTGTCCGGCGGCGAGCGGCAGCGGCTCAAGCTGGCCACCCGGATGGCGGAGAAGGGCGGCGTCTACGTCCTCGACGAGCCGACCACCGGCCTCCACCTCGCCGACGTGGAGCAGCTGCTCGGCCTGCTCGACCGGATCGTCGACTCCGGCAAGTCGGTCATCGTCATCGAGCACCACCAGGCGGTCATGGCGCACGCCGACTGGATCGTCGACCTCGGCCCGGGCGCGGGCCACGACGGCGGCCGGATCGTCTTCGAGGGCACACCCGCCGACCTGGTCGCCGCCCGCTCGACCCTCACCGGTGAGCACCTCGCGGCCTACGTCGGTACCTGACCGGTGCGCCGGACAGCGGGCACGTCCGCGGGTGCCCCCGAGGGCGGCCCGGTGTGGCAGGATTTTCGGGTGACCGGCAAACCTGGCGCGGCGCAGCGCCTGAGCGACCTCGCGCGGCTGCGCCGCGTCCGTGACCGGATCGACCGGGAGTACGCGCAGCCGCTGGACGTGGAGGCACTGGCCCGCGGCGTGCACATGTCGGCCGGGCACCTCAGCCGGCAGTTCCGGCTCGCCTACGGCGAGGCGCCGTACGGCTATCTCATGACGCGGCGCATCGAGCGCGCGATGGCGCTGCTGCGCCGGGGCGACCTGAGCGTCACCGAGGTCTGCTTCGCGGTCGGCTGCTCCTCGCTGGGCACCTTCAGCACCCGCTTCACCGAGCTGGTGGGCGTGCCGCCCAGCGTCTACCAGCGGCAGGAGGCGGGCGCTGAGGCGGGGATCCCGTCCTGTGTGGAGAAGCAGGTGACCAGACCGCTGCGGACGAGGGAGACACCGGCCCCGGGGCCGCGCTAGCGCGACGCCCCCGGGGCGGCGGCGGGCTACAGGCCCGGGATGCGGCCGTTGCGGAAGAGGTCGACGAAGATCTGGTGGTCCTGGCGGGCCCGCGCGCCGTAGGCGTGGGCGAAGTCGACCAGCATGTCGGCGAAGCCGTTCTCGTCCTTGGCGATGGCCGCGTCGATGGCGTGCTCGGTGGAGAACGGCACCAGGGTGTGGCCGCTGGAGGACTCGTCCGCGGCGGCGTGCATGCTGGCGGTGGCCCGGCCCAGGTAGTCGATCACCGAGCGGAGGTCGGCGGGTTCGTTGAGGTCGGTCCAGTCCAGGTCGGCGGTGTACGGGGAGACCTCGGCGACGAGCTGGCCCTGCCCGCGCAGGGTGGCGTAGCCGAGCCACGGGTCGCTGTGCGCCTGGAGGGCGCGCTGCGAGATCACGGTGCGGTGGCCCTCGTGCTCGAAGTAGCCGCGGATCGCGGGGTCGGTGACGTGCCTGGAGACGGCCGGGGTCTGACCCTGCTTCAGGTAGATGATGACGTCGTTCTCCAGGGCGTCGGTGTGGCCCTCCAGCAGCAGGTTGTAGGAGGGCAGTCCGGCGCTGCCGATGCCGATGCCGCGGCGGCCGATGACGTCCTTGACGCGCAGCGCGTCCGGGCGGGTGCGGGTGGCGGGCGGCAGGGTCGGGAGGTAGGCCTCGAAGGCGGCGAGGACTTCGGCCTTGGTGGCCTCGTCGAGTTCGATGGCGCCGCCGCCCTTGCGGAACCGGCGGTCGTACCCGTCGATGACGGTCTCGGAGTCCAGCAGGGCGACGCGGGTCTGCAGCCGGGCCCGGCGCAGGGTGTCCAGGATCGGGCCGGTGGCGGTGTCCAGGGTGAACGCGGCGCTCTCGCCGTCGCGGACGAGCGTGGAGATCCGGTCGCGGTAGGCGGCGGCGAAGACGCGGACGAGTTCGGTGATGGTGTCGTCCGAGAGGGCCTTGGCGTAGCCGATCAGGGCGAGGCTGGCGGCGAGCCGCTGGACGTCCCAGGTGAAGGCGCCGACGTACGCCTCGTCGAAGTCGTTGACGTTGAAGACGAGCCGGCCCTCGGAGTTGAGGTAGGTGCCGAAGTTCTCGGCGTGCAGGTCGCCGTGGATCCAGACCCGGCTGGTGCGCTCGTCCAGGAACCCGGCGCCGTACGCGTCGTAGGGCGCGGTGCTGAGGTCGGCGTAGTAGAGCCCGGCGGTGCCCCGGTAGAAGGCGAACGCGGAGGCCGCCATCTTGCGGAACTTGACCCGGAACGCGGCCGGGTCCTGGGCGAGCAGCTCGCCGAAGGCGGCGTCGAAGACCCGCAGTACGGTCTCGGCGCGCTCGGGTTCGCGGTGGGCGGCGGTGAGCTGGTCGGGCATCGTGGTTCCTTCTGCGGCAGTTGCTCCTACGGTTCTGGAGACTACTGCGCGCGCCGGAGCGCCGCGATGCCCGACCGCCGTGCGGTCCCGCTGCCGTTCAGGCGCTCCAGGCGGACGGGCCGAGCAGCGTCTTGACCTCGCTGGCGAAGCCGGTGTCGGGGTTGACCAGGAAGCCGAGCTCGTAGAGGACGTTCTTCTGCGGGCTGGTGGTGAGCATCCGAACGGGGACGTCGCCGGGGTGGGCCCGCAGGGAGCGCTTGAGTTCGTGCACCAGGTGGGGGCTGACCTTGGTGTACGGGACGGTGATCTGGACGGGCGGCTTGCCGCCGTGCTCGGCGGAGGAGATGTCCAGCGGGGTGATCTCCTGGCCGAAGATGCTCAGCGAGCCGTCGCGTTCGTTGAGCCGGCCCCGGACCGAGATGACGTTGTCCTCGATCATCTGCTCGGACATCAGGTTGTACGTGGCGGGGAAGAAGAGCACCTCGACCGAGCCGTCGCGGTCGGCGAGGGTGATGATCGCCCAGGCGTTGCCGGCCTTGTTGATGCGCCGGTCGACGCCGGTGATGAGCCCGGCGAGCTTGACCTCGCCCTCGGTGCGGCCGGAGCCGAGGAGTTCGGCGATGGAGATGTCGCGGTTGCGGGAGAGGATGTGCTCGGCGCCGTCCAGCGGGTGGCTGGAGACGTACAGGCCGAGCATCTCCCGCTCCAGGCTGAGGAGTTGCTTGCGCGGCCATTCGCGGTCGGTGAGCTCGAAGTCGAGGCCGATGGCGGGGATGTCCTCGCCGGTGTCCATCGCGCCGAACAGGTCGTCCTGGCCGATCGCCTGCTGCTTCTTCACTCCGGTGACGGCGTCGACCGCCGTCTCGTGCACGGTGGTGAGCGAGAGGCGGGTGTGGCCGAGGGAGTCGAAGGCGCCGGCCTTGATCAGGGAGTCGATGGTGCGCTTGTTGCAGACCACCAGCTCGACCTTGTCGAGGAAGTCCGCGAAGGAGGTGTACTTGCCCTTCTCGCCACGGGTCCTGACGAGCGATTCGATGACGGGCACGCCGACGTTGCGGACGGCCTTGAGGCCGAAGCGGACGTCGGTGCCGACGGCGGTGAAGTCGACCACGGACTCGTTCACGTCGGGCGAGAGGATCTTGATGCCCATCTGGCGGCACTCGGCGAGGTAGATCGCCATCTTGTCCTTGTCGTCGGCCACCGACGTGAGCAGGGCGGCCATGTACTCGGCCGGGAAGTTCGCCTTCAGGTAGGCGGTCTGGTAGGAGACCAGGCCGTACGCGGCGGAGTGCGACTTGTTGAACGCGTAGCCGGCGAACGGGACCAGGACGTCCCAGACCGCCTGGATGGCCTCGTCGGAGTAGCCGCGCTCCTTGCACCCGGCGTGGAAGGGGACGAACTCCTTCTCCAGGACCTCCTTCTTCTTCTTGCCCATGGCCCGGCGGAGCAGGTCGGCCTGTCCGAGGCTGTAACCGGCCAGCACCTGGGCGGCTCGCTGCACCTGCTCCTGGTAGACGATCAGGCCGTAGGTGGGGCCGAGCACCTCGCTCAGCGGCGCCTCCAGCTCGGGGTGGATCGGGATGATCTCCTGCTGGGCGTTCTTGCGGAGCGCGTAGTTGGTGTGCGAGTTCATGCCCATCGGGCCCGGCCGGTACAGCGCGGAGACGGCGGAGATGTCGGCGAACTCGGTGGGCTTCATCAGCTTGAGCAGCGCCCGCATGGGCCCGCCGTCGAGCTGGAACACGCCCAGGGTGTCGCCGCGGGCCAGCAGTTCGTACGTGGTCGGGTCATCGAGGGGGATCTTCTCGATGTCGACGTCGGCGCCGCGGTTGGCTTTCACGATCTTGATGCAGTGGTCGATGATGCCCAGGTTCCGCAGACCCAGGAAGTCCATCTTGATCAGGCCCATGGCTTCGCACGACGGGTAGTCGAAGCCGGTGATGATCGTGCCGTCCTTGTCCCGCATGTGCAGCGGGACGAGCTCCAGCAGGGGCGTGGACGACAGGATGACGGCGGCGGCGTGCACGCCGGTGCCGCGGATCAGGCCCTCGATGCCGAGGCCGGTGTCGATGATCTTCTTGACGTCGGGCTCGTTCGCGTACAGCGAGCGGATCTCGGTGCCCTCGTTGTACCGCGGGTGGCTCTCGTTGAAGAGGTCCGCCAGCGGGACGCCCTTGCCCATCACGTCCGGCGGCATCGCCTTGGTGATCCGGTCGCCCATCGCGAACGGGTAGCCCAGGATGCGGTTGGCGTCCTTGACGGCGGCCTTCGCCTTGATCGTGCCGAAGGTGTTGACCTGCGCGGTGTAGTCCGAGCCGTACTTCTCGGTGACGTAGCGCACCATCTGGTCGCGCTGGCGGTCGTCGAAGTCGATGTCGACGTCCGGGGGGTTGATGCGCTCGGGGTTCAGGAACCGCTCGAACAGCAGGTCGTGCTCCAGCGGGTCCAGCTCGGTGATCCGGGTGAGGTAGGAGACCATCGAGCCTGCCGCCGAGCCACGGCCGGGGCCGACCGGGATGCCGTTGTCACGGGCGTACTGGCAGATGTCCGCGACCACGAGGAAGTACGCGTCGAAGCCCATCGGGCTGATGACGCCCATCTCCAGCTCGACCCGGTCCAGCACCTCCTGGCTCGGGTTGTCGCCGTAGCGGACCTGCAGGCCGGCCTGGATCTTCTGCCGCAGGAAGGACGCCTGCGTCTCGCCCTCGGGGACGTCGAACTGCGGCATCCGGTCGACGTAGTTGAAGACCTCGTCGTACGGCTCGATCCGCTCGGCGATGGCCAGCGTGTTGGCGCACGCCTCCGGGAGCTCGCTGAACAGCGCGCGCATCTCGTCGGGGGTCTTGATGTAGTAGCCGCTGCCGTTGAACTTGAAGCGGTTCGGGTCGTCCTTGTTCTTGCCGACGCCGACGCAGAGCAGGCTGTCGTGCGCGTCCGCCTGGTCGGCGGTGACGTAGTGCGAGTCGTTGGTCGCCAGCAGCGGGATGTCCAGTTCCTTGGCGAGCCGCAGCAGGTCGAGCCGGACGTCCCGTTCGATGGACAGGTCGTGGTCCATCAGTTCCAGGAAGTAGTTCTCCCGGCCGAAGATGTCCTGGTAGGCGGAGGCGGCCTTGACCGCCTCCTCGTACTGGCCGAGCCGGAGGCGGGTCTGCACCTCGCCGGACGGGCAGCCGGTGGTGGCGATGATCCCGGTGGAGTTCGCGGCGATCAGCTCGCGGTCCATCCGGGGCTTCATGTAGTAGCCCTCCATCGACGCGAGCGAGGAGAGCTTGAAGAGGTTGCGCAGGCCGGTGGCGTTCTGCGCCCACATGGTCATGTGGGTGTAGCGGCCGCCGCCGGAGACGTCCTTGCCGCCCTCGCCGTCGGCGCTCACCTGCCGCTGCCCGCCGGGCGCCCAGAAGGTCTGCTTCTTGTGGAAGCGCGAGCCGGGCGCCACGTACGCCTCGATGCCGATGATCGGCTTCACGGCGCCGTCGAGCTTCTTGGCGCTCTGGAAGAACTCGTACGCGCCGAACATGTTGCCGTGGTCGCTCATCGCGATCGCGGGCATGCCCTGCCGCTGCGCCTCCGCGAACAGCTTTCCGTTCTTCGCTGCACCGTCCAGCATCGAGTATTCGGTGTGGACATGCAGGTGAACGAAGCTGTCGGCCACGGTGGGAGAGCTCCTAGCAGAGGGGGCAGGACGCGCCTGGGGGGATCTCCCACCCTAGCGCGGTGAGGCACCTGATCGGCTCAGTGGCCGATGGTGTCCCCGAGACCTCCACGATCGATCGGAGCTGCTCGCGCCGGGCCGCCCGGGCGCTCCGGCCGGGGCGCGGTGAGACCGATGTCACGTCCCCGCGCGCCCCGCCGACGGGCCCGCTCAGCTCCAGCGGTAGCGCAGTTTCAGCCGGTCGACGACCTGGTTGAACCGGGCCCGGTCCAGCGCGCAGGCCTCCCGGCGCATGCCCGCGTCGTGCACCCGCAGCACCCGGTCGAGCGCGACCCAGGAGTCCCGTCCGGTGCGGTCCCACGGGCCGGAGCCGATCGGCGCCCAGTCGCGGTCGGCGTCGTGCGCCTTGCTGGAGAGCATCACGGTGAGCAGCGTCCCGCCCGCCTCGCGGGCGACCACCAGCACCGGCCGGTCCTTGCCCCGGCCGTCGTTCTCCTCGTACGGCACCCAGGTCCAGACGATCTCGCCCGGGTCCGGGTCGCCGTCGTGGTCGGGCGCGTACTCCGTCCGGACGGCGCCGATCCGGAAGGGATCGACCTCGGTGGTCGCGGAGGGGCCGTGGGAGCCCGGTGCCTGCTCGCCTTGGTGCGTCAACTCAGCCATGCGCGAAGGCTAGTGACCGGCCTGCGGTTGATCAAGGTCCAGGACCGGCCCCCGGCCGGTCGAGGTCCGGGGCCGGCAGCGGCAGGGCCGTCCGCAGTGCGGCGGTGAAGGCGGCCACGGCCGGGTGGGCGGCGGCGCCGCTGCGGAACGCCGTCCGGGTGCGGCGGCACATCGCCAGTTCGGTCAGGGTGACGCCGGGCGGCCGGTCCACCGCGCCGAGCCGGGGCACCAGGGCGACGCCCTGCCCGGCCGCCACCAGGGCCAGCACGGTCGCGAACTCGTCCACCTGGTGGCGCACCCGCGGGGTGAACCCGGCGGCCTCGCAGGCGCGGACGGCCATCGTGCGGCAGAGCGTGCCGGGGGTGCCCATGATCCAGGGCGAGTCCCGCCGGGCGGCCACCGGATCACCCCCGGCGGCCGGGCCGTCGGTGGCCGCCGACGCCAGGTACATCGCCTCGGTGAACAGCGGTTCGGTGGCCAGGCCCGGTTCGTCCGGCGAGGGCACGAAGTCGTAGTCGTGGACGAGCGCGACGTCCAGCTCGCCGGCCCGCAGCGCGTCGGCCACGCCCGCCGGGTCCATCTCGGCGACCATCGGCTCCAGCCCGGGGTGCTCACGGGCGAGCGCCAGCAGCGCCCCGGGGACGATCGCCCGGGCCGCGCTCGGGAAGGTGCCGATCCGCAGCGGGCCGGCCAGCCCCTGGCGGGCGTCGACGAGTTCGGCGCCGGCCAGCTCAAGGCGCTCCAGCACCGCCTCGGCGTGCCGGACGAGGTTGCGCCCGGCCGGCGTCAGGGCGACCCGCCGCCCGGTGCGCTCCAGCAGCGGCACCCCGGCCTCCCGCTCCAGCACGGACAGCTGCTGGGAGACGGCGGACGGGCTGAAGGCGAGTGCCTCGGCCACGGCGGCGATGGTGCCCCGGTGGGCGAGTTCCCTGAGCAGGCGCAGGCGGCGGACGTCGAGCATCGGCCCAGCTTACGGTTATCGGCACAAACGTGAACTGGACCTGGCGCCAGGACCGGGGCCAGGCTGGTCGGCATGGACCAGCACACCCCGCTGCAAGGGATCTTCGTCCCCCTCGTCACGCCCTTCGCCGCCGACGGCACCGTCGCCCGCCGCGCCCTGGAGTCGCTCGCCCACACCGCCCTGGACGAGGGCGCGGCCGGCCTGGCCGCCCTCGGCACCACCGCCGAGGCCGCCGCCCTGGACGCGGCCGAGCGGCGCACCGTCGTCGAGGTGGCCGCCGCCGTCTGCCGCGAGCGCGGCGCCGCCCTGCTCGTCGGCGCCGGCGGCGGCGACACCCGCAGCACCGGCGAGGCCCTGCTCGCCCTCGGCAAGGACACCCCGCAGGCCGCCGCCGCGATGGTCACCGTCCCGGCGTTCTCGCGCCCCGGCGAGGCGGGCGTCCTCGCGCACTTCCGCCAACTGGCCGCGCTCAGCCCCGTCCCGCTGGTGATCTACCACATCCCGTACCGCACCGGGCAGCCGCTGAGCGCCGCCGCCCTGCTGGAGCTGGCGGCCGTGCCCGGCATCGCGGGCGTGAAGTACGCCGTGGGCGGCATCGACCAGGACACCGTCGACCTCCTCGGCGCCGCCCCCGAGGGCTTCGCGGTGCTGGCCGGCGACGACGCCTTCCTCTCCCCGCTGCTGGCGCTCGGCGCCGCCGGCGGCATCCTGGCCTCCGCCCACCTGGCGACCGGCCGCTTCGTCGAGCTGGCCGAGGCCTGGCGGGCCGGCGACGCGAACCGCGCCCGCCCGCTCGGACACGCGCTGGCGGCCCTCGCCCGGGCCTGCTTCGGCGCGCCCAACCCGGCCGTGGTCAAGGGTGTCCTGCACGCCCAGGGGCGGATCCCGACCCCGGACGTCCGGCTGCCGCTGCTGCCCGCCGGGCCCGCCGAGGTCGGCGCGGCGCTGGCGCAGCTGGAGCGCCTGGCGCCGTGAGCGCGGGCGGAGACCGTTCAACCCGTGGAATACCTGGCGGCCCCGGACGGGTCTCAGGGCATGATGGGCCCAGTGCGGCTCTGATCGCAGGCTGTGTGATCTGCAAGAACCCCAGAGGAGATAGTCGGATGAGGATCGGCATTGTTGGGGCCACCGGCCAGGTCGGCGCCGTGGTGCGCGGAATCCTGGCGGAGCGCTCGTTCCCCGTGGAGCAGCTGCGGCTGTTCGCCTCGGCCCGTTCGGCCGGGCGCACGCTGCCCTGGCAGGACACCGAGGTCACCGTCGAGGACGCGGCCACGGCCGACTACAGCGGCCTGGACATCGTGATCTTCTCGGCCGGCGGCTCGACCTCCAAGGAGCTGGCGCCCAAGGTGGCCGCGGCCGGCGCGGTCGTCATCGACAACTCCTCGGCCTGGCGCCGCGACCCCGAGGTCCCGCTGGTGGTCTCCGAGGTCAACCCGGAGGCGATCGCGAACCGCCCCAAGGGCATCATCGCGAACCCGAACTGCACCACGATGGCCGCCATGCCGGTGCTGCGCCCGCTGCACGAGGAGGCGGGGCTGACCGCGCTGGTCGCCACCACCTACCAGGCGGTCTCCGGCTCCGGCCTGGCCGGTGTCGCCGAGCTGCACACGCAGGCGGGCAAGGTCGTCGGCGAGGCCGACCGGCTCACCCACGACGGCGAGGCCGTCGAGTTCCCGGCCCCCAGCGTCTACAAGCGCCCGATCGCGTTCAACGTGATCCCGCTGGCCGGCAACCTGGTCGACGACGGTTCCTTCGAGACCGACGAGGAGCAGAAGCTCCGCAACGAGTCCCGCAAGATCCTCGGCATCCCGGAGCTCAAGGTCTCCGGCACCTGCGTGCGCGTGCCGGTCTTCTCCGGCCACTCGCTCCAGATCAACGCCCGCTTCGCCGGCCCGATCAGCGTCGAGCGTGCCTACGAGCTGCTCAAGGACGCCCCGGGCGTCGAGCTGTCCGAGATCCCGACCCCGCTCCAGGCGGCCGGCAAGGACGCCTCGTACGTCGGGCGCATCCGGGCGGACGAGACGGTCGAGCACGGCCTCGCGCTCTTCCTCTCCAACGACAACCTGCGCAAGGGCGCGGCGCTCAACGCCGTGCAGATCGCCGAGCTGGTCGCGGCCGAGCTGAGCTGATCCGCTCCCGCCCGAAGGCAGCGCCCCGCCGGATCCGTCCGGCGGGGCGCTGTGCCGTTCGGGCGGCCTCCGCGTACGTACGGCGCGGGGCGCGCAGACGGGCCGGTGTGCCGAGGTTCGCCGACGGTACGAGGGGTAAAGGAGACCCCAACGATCGGGCGGGCCGGAGTGCGGCCGGAGCGCGGCCGGTCGGGACGATCGGCGTGGTCCGGGGTACCGGAGTGCGACCGGTCGGGCAGACTGCTCCCTACGCCGCGCGCCGGGCCCCTCAGCCCGAGCGCTGGGCGGACCGCGCCCGCCAGGCGCTGCCGGCCGGTGGCGCCGTACCCGGGGCCGACCGGAAAGAGGTGCGGACGTGGACCGCTGTGTCGTCCTGGTGGATGCCGGATACCTGCTGGGCGCAGCCGCCAGCCTGCTCGCGGGGGATCCCTCCCGGTCGCGGGTGACGGTCGACCACACCGCGCTGATCGCCGCGCTGCGCGAACGCGCCGAGGACGAGACCGGCCTGCCGCTGCTGCGCATCTACTGGTTCGACGCGGCACCCGACCGGCGCCCGATGCCCGAGCACCGGCGGCTGCGGGTGCTGCCCCGGGTCACCGTCCGGCTGGGGGCACTGACCCGGGCCGAGGGGCGCTGGGTCCAGAAGGGCGTGGACGCGGCGATGCACGCCGAACTGTCGGAGCTCGCCCGCAACCGGGCCTGCGCGGACGTCGTGCTGGTCACCGGCGACGGCGACCTGCTGCCCGGCATGATGTCCGCCAAGGAGCACGGCGTGGTGGTGCACCTGTGGGCCCTGCAGGCGGCCGACGGGGACTTCAACCAGTCCGAGGACCTGGTCGGCGAGGCGGACGAGCGGCGGGTGCTGGACCGCGACTGGATCGAGCGCTGGGTCGCCGTCCGGGAGACGGTGCCCCCCTTCACCGCCCCCGGGCCGCGCCCCGAGATCGCCAAGATCCTCTCCGCGCCTCCGGCCGCCGTCCGGCCGGCCGCCGCCACCGCGGTGGCCGCGGAACCCGCCCGCCCGCGGCCCGCGCACGCCGCCCCCGCCGCCGCGGTGACCGCCGCCACCGCACTGAAGGTCGTCCCGACCCCCAAGGACCTGGCGGGCCGGACCCCCGTACCGGTGGCCGCCGTGAACGGACACGGACCGGGACCGGGCGGCCACGGGAGCGCGTCCGGTTCGGTCAACGGCAGTGCGGCGCACGGCGGTCCGGCGAACGGGACGGCGCTGCACGGCGGCCCGGTGCTGCGCTGGTCCTCCGACCGGGGCTGGGTGGACCGCCCCGGCCCCGGCCCCGACACCGCCGGCGACACCCTGCCCACGCTCGCCCAGCTGACCACCGCCGAGCAGCGCTGGGCCGACCGCGAGGAGGACATCACCACCATCGGCGGCGACGCCCACGAGGTCGGCCAGGTCTTCGCCCGCCGCTGGACCGAGCGCCTCGGCGACGTCGAGCGGCTCACCGCGCTGTGGGCCGACTACCCGCGCATCCCGCACCGGGTGGACGGCGAACTGCTCCGCTACGCCGCCCGCTTCGGCCTGCTCGCGCACAAGGACGACCAGATCGACGAGCACGACCGGTACGCGATCCGGGCCGGCTTCTGGAAGGAGCTCGCCGCCCGCGTGCCCGGCGGCGACCTGATCGTCGTCGACGACTGAGAGCGGCGCGGCCGGGGCGCCGTGTGCCGTCCGTCTCAGGCCCCCTTGTCCGGATCCGCCCGCCCAGCGCGTAGAGTCTTCGCTCGTGAGCGAGAGCGACCGGCGGGCACCACGGGCCGTGCCACAGGGCGAGGCCGCCGGTGCGCCGGGACGGCTCGCCGAGCGCTGTTGTACCGTCCGCGACCTGGTGCGGACGTACCGCTCCGGCCGGGGCGAGCGGGCGGGCGAGATCCGCGCCAACGACGGCATCACCCTGGACATCGCCCGGGGCGAGGTGTTCGGACTGCTCGGCCCCAACGGCGCCGGCAAGTCCACCCTGGTCCGCCAGCTCACCGGCCTGCTGCGCCCCGACAGCGGCAGCATCGAGATCCTCGGCCACGACGTGGTGCGCCACCCCGAGCGGGCCGCCCGGCTGCTGGCCTACCTCGGCCAGGAGTCCACCGCGCTGGACGAACTGACCGTCGCCCTGGCCGCCGAGACCACCGGACGGCTGCGCGGCCTGAGCCGGGCGCAGGCCCGCTCCACCGCCGCCGACGTGCTCACCGAACTCGGCCTGGAGCCGCTCGCCCACCGCCCGCTCGCCAAGCTCTCCGGCGGCCAGCGCCGGCTCGCCTGCTTCGCCGCGACGCTGGTCGGCGAGCGCCCGCTGCTCGTCCTGGACGAGCCGACCACCGGCATGGACCCGGTCGCCCGCCGGGCCGTGTGGTCCGCCGTGGACCGCCGCCGCGCCGAGCACGGCGTCACCGTGCTGCTGGTCACCCACAACGTCATCGAGGCCGAGACCGTACTCGACCGGGTCGCCGTGATCGACGAGGGCCGGGTGATCGCCTGCGACACCCCGGGCGGCCTCAAGGCCCTGGTCGACGGCGACGTCCGGCTCGACCTGGTGTGGCGCACCGAGGCGCCGCTGGAGGTGCCCGCGGTCGCCCGGCTCGCCGAGCAGGCCGAGCGCACCGGCCGCCGCTGGACCGTCCGCACCAGCCCCGAACAGGCCCGCGAACTGGTTGCCGCCGTCACCACGGGCCCGGCCTTCGCGGCCCTGGACGACTTCACCCTGGCCACCCCGAGCCTTGAGGACGCCTACCTCAAGCTGGGCGGCCGCCACGGAGGTCTGGCCAAGTGACCCTGCTGTCCGTCCCGCCGCAGACGGCGTCCGCCCCGGCCCCCGCCGTGCCCGCCCCACTGGCGCCCGCCGCCCGGCTGCTGCCGGCGCTGGCCGCCGTCTACCGGGCGCAACTGGCCCGGGCCAAGGTGGCGCGGATCCCGCTGCTCTTCGTGGCGACCTTCCAGTCGCTCGGCATCCTGGTGATGATGCGCGGCGTCGTCGACCCGGGGAACAACGCGGCCGCGCACACCGTCGTGGCCGGCTCCAGCGTGCTGGTGGTGGCGTTCGTCGCGCTCAACCTGCTGGCGCAGTACTTCGGCCGGCTGCGCGCGACCGGCGGGCTCGACCACTACGCGACGCTGCCGGTGCCGGCCGCCTCGGTGGTGCTCGGCGCGGCCGCCGCGTACGCCTCCTTCACGCTGCCGGGGGCGCTGGTCACCGCGGCCGTCGGGGCCTGGATGTTCGCGCTGCCGCTGACCCACCTGTGGGTGCTGCTGGCGGTGGTCCCGCTGGCCGGCGCCGCGCTGTCGGGGCTGGGGGCGGCCTGCGGGCTGCTGGCGCCGCGCCAGGAGATCGCCACCCTGCTCGGCCAGCTCGGCATGTCGGCGGCCCTGCTGCTGGGCGTGCTGCCGGTCGAGCGGCTGCCGCAGCCGGTGCTCTGGCTGCGTGACCTGCTGCCCTCGACGTACGGCGTCGAGGCCTTCGCCCGGACGTTCACCGCGAGCCCGGACTGGGCGGCGGTGGCGGGCGACCTCGGGGTCTGCGCCGGTGTCGGCCTGGTCTCGCTGGCGGCGGCGACCTGGGCCTACCGGCGGGCCACCAGCCGCTGACCGGGCCCGAGGACGGCCGGCGGCCGGCCCTCGGACGTGCCCCGGGGTGTGGCCCGCACCCCCTGGGGCAGGCCGACCGTGAAACGATGGCCGGGTGACCGTACCGAACACACCTCCGGATCCCGGCTCCGCCCGAGACGCCGCGAGCCCCGCCGCGGACCTCACGGGCCCGACGACGGGCACTCCCGCGGCCCCGACCGCGGCCCCGACCGCGGGTCCGGTCGGGGGCCCCGCCGCCGGTGCCTTCGGCCAGGCGCCGCCCCCGGCCCAGAACCCCTACGCCGCACCGCCGGCCTTCCAGCCGGTCCGGGAGCCCAGGCGTCCGCTGCTGCCGGAGCTGCGGGTCGGTGCGCTGACGGTGCTGGTCTGCCTGGTGCTGGGGCTCGCGGTGGCCGGGCTCTGGGTCTGGCTGGCGCCCCGGGTGCCGCTGCTCGTCCAGGGCAACCGGATCCTGTACGCCGACCCCGAGGGCGAGCAGCGCGCCGGGGCGGACGCGGTGTTCGCACTGGTCGGGCTCGGCGCCGGCCTGTTCACCGCGCTGGGGGCGTTCCTGCTGACCCGGGCCCGGGGCGGCGGGATCGCGGTGGCGGTCGGGCTGACCCTCGGCGGTTTGGCCGGCTCGGTGCTCGGCTGGCAGCTCGGGATCCGCTTCGGCCCGACGGCCGACGTGGTCGCGCACGCCAAGCAGGTCGGCGACGGCCACGAGTTCAGCGACGCGCTGCGGCTCAGCGCGCACAGCGCGCTGCTGGTCTGGCCGATGACGGCGATGGTGCTGCTGCTGGCCCTGTCGGCGGCGTTCGGCAAGCGCGAGCAGGATCCGCCGCCGTACTGGGAGGGCACCGGCTGGGGCACCCCGGTCGGTGCCGGCGCCCACGGGGCCGTCACCGACGGTCACCCGGCCGGCGGGCTCGCCCCCGCCCCGGCAGCACCCCCCGCCCCGACCCTGCCGCCCGCACCGGCCCCCGAGGACCGGCACCCCCCGAAGGCCTAGCCCGAGCCCCGGTACCGCGTGACGACGGCCCCTATCGCCCGATGGGGGCCGTCGTCGCGTTCGTGAGCGCCACCAGGTCGGCCGGGGCGAGCTCGACCTCCAGCCCGCGCCGGCCCGCCGACACGTACACGGTCGGATGCGCCAGCGCACTGTCGTCCAGGACGGTCCGCAGCGGCCGGCGCTGGCCGAGCGGCGAGATGCCGCCCAGGACGTAGCCGCTGCTCCGCTCGGCCGCCGCCGGGTCCGCCATCGCGGCCCGCCTGCCGCCGACCGCCGCCGCCAGCGCCTTCAGGTCGAGCTTGCCGGAGACCGGCACCACGCCGACGGTCAGGGCGCCGTCCACGTCCGCGACCAGCGTCTTGAAGACCCGGGAGGCCGGGACGGCGAGCAGCTGCGCCGCCTCCCCGCCGTAGGAGTCCGCCGCCGGGTCGTGCTCGTACGCGTGGACGGTGAACGGCACGCCGGCCGCCGCCAGGGCCACCGTCGCCGGCGTGCCCTGCCCGCCCTTCTTCGCCTTCTTGGCCATCCGGCCCTCCGCTCGTCACAGGCGCCCGCGCGGGCGGGGCGGGTCAGTTCGGGCTGAACGACTGCCGGGTCAGGTCCACCGCGGGCAGCGACGGCAGCCAGGCGAGCATCGCCGTCTCCCGGCGCAGCAGGTCCAGTTCGGTGGTCAGCCGCTGCGCGGTGTCGGGGCAGGCCAGCAGCTGCTGCTTGACCGGGGTGTCGAACACGGCGGCGGCCGCGACCAGGTACGACAGCACCTGCGGGTCGCCCGGCAGCTCCTGCTCGCCGGCCAGGCTGGCCTCGCGGGCGCCCGCGAGGCGCTTCTGGTAGAGCCGGAACGCCCGGACGACCCCGGCCGCCAGCGCGCCCGCCCCCTCGCCGGGCTGCTCGTCGATCGTCTCGATCTCGCCGGTCAGGTACGGGCCGCCGGTGTCGACGCTGCGCAGCCGGAACCGGGTGGTGCCGGTGACCAGCAGTTCGTAGCGGCCGTCGGGCTGGGGCTGGACGGACGCGACGTCGGCGACGCAGCCGATGTGGTGCAGCGCCTCCAGCGGGTCGCCGGTGACGGTGCCCAGGCCGTCCAGCGGCCCGGCCGGGCCGCTGTTCTCACGGACGGGGGAGACCTCCCGGCCGTCCCTGATCGCCAGCACCCCGAACCGGCGGGGCCGGTCCTCGGGCAGCTCCAGCAGGTCCGCGACGAGACGGCGGTAGCGCTCCTCGAAGACGTTGAGGGGCACCACCAGGCCCGGGTAGAGAACCTGGTTGAGCGGGAAGAGCGGCAGCCGTTCGGTCACGGCGCTCAGCGTAGTTGCCCGAAGGGGCACGGCGCGCCAGGGTTTGCGGCTGTGGGCGGGTGCGGCCGGGTACGGGCGGTCGCCGGCCGGGTCAGCCGCGCTGGAGCATCCGGGTCGCACCGGCCGCGACCGTGGTGGCCAGCACCCAGCCGACGATGACCAGCCCGGCGGCCACCCACTGGCTCGTCCCGCCCGGGTTCCAGCCCTGCTGGCCGAGGTCGACGATGGGCAGCAGCTGGCTGAGCGCGTAGAGCACGGCGTTCCAGTGCGGCCGCTCGTCGGCCTTCAGCGGGGCCGGTTCGTGCCGGCTGAAGTACAGGCTGCCCAGCGCCCAGGCCAGCAGCAGCCACCAGGCGGCGCGCCCGGGCCGGTAGCCGTAGCCGACGGCGAAGTCCTGGACCAGGCCCCAGAGCCGGCCGGGCAGCGGCAGGCTGCGGCGCCGGCGGCGCTGCTTGGCGTGCAGCACCTCGCGGGCGTCCTCGTCGGAGCCGTCCCGGCGCAGTGCGGCCGCCAGCTGCTCGTACGGTTCGGGCTGGTACTCGCTGAGGGACTTCTCCAGCCACTCGATCCGCTCCCGCACCGAGAAGTGGCCGTCCGGGCGGAGCGACTCGTAGGTGAAGCCGTTGAGGCCGACCTGCCCGGCCTCGGGCCAGGCCCCGGGCCGGTCGACCAGGTTGCCGATCCGGGCGCGGGACAGCGAGACGTGGCCGGTCGGTGGCTTGCGGCAGCTGAAGCGCAGCTCGGGGGCGTGGATGCGGCGCATCGACAGCTCCTGGCCGGGGCCGAGGTGGAACTCGGCGTCGGTGATCAGGCAGGCGTTCTCGAACCGCCCGTCGGCGAGCCGCACGCCGCCGTACGCGCGGAACGGGGTGACGGGGGAGCCGAGCGGGGTCGGCTCGCCGTACCCGTAGCCGTAGACCGTGCGGGAGTCGATCCAGCTGGCGTCCGCCGAGCCGCTCAGGTACAGCGTGTGGCCGACGTTGATCCGGGCCAGGTTGAGGACGTTGCGGGCGCCGGGGGCGCCGCGCAGCTGGGCACCGCGCAGGGACAGCCGCCCGCCGATCCGGGCGGTGCGCAGGCTGACCTCGCCGTCGGACTCCATCCGTTCGGCCTCGACGTCCTGGTTGACGCTCAGGCCGTCGGCGGCGAACGCCCGGCCGTGCCGGTCGCCGCCGAACTTCGCCTGGTTGAGCATCAGGTCGGTGCCGATCTTGGCGTCGGTCAGCCGCACCCCGCCGGGTATCACGCAGCGGGCCAGGTGCAGGTCACCCTCGGTGATCAGGCGGGAGGCCTCCAGCCGGGGTATCAGGCAGCGGATCAGGCGCAGCGTCCCGGCGCGGGCCTCGGACAGCAGGACCTTGTGCTCGAAGCGGCAGTCGTAGAGCTCCACGTAGTGCTGGATGGCGCCGCCGGCCAGCACCAGCGAGCCGGTGACGTGGACGCCGCTCATCCGCAGGCTCGCCACCCGGCCGGACACCGCGGGCGGCCCGTCCAGCAGGAGGGCCGCGACCACCTCGGCGCGGACGGTGCGCCCGGGGCCCCAGTCGCCGGAGTTCACCGGGTCGTCCAGGGCGTCGTCACCGGTCCTGAGGTCGTAGACCCGGCCGTGCCGGACGGCCTCCCACAGCCCCTTCTCCACCGGCGTCCAGTCGTCCGGAACCTGCTCCACGATGCGTCCCCCCAAGATCCCCGGCCGTCCCGGCTTTCGTATCACGGACTGAAATGCGGGGCCGCCGGTTCCGGCCACTCCTTACACTGGGTTGCGTGATCTCTCGAATCGACCTCCGCGGCTCGCTCGACGACCCGCGTGACCTGCTGCCCCGTGCCGAGTTCGACGTGGAGGCCGCGCTGGAGACGGTGCGGCCGATCTGCGAGGACGTACGCCATCGCGGGGTCGCGGCGCTGGTCGAGATCACCGAGCGGTTCGACGGTGTGACGCTCACCTCGACCCGCGTCCCCGAGGCGGACATCACCGCCGCGCTGGAGACCCTGGACCCGAAGGTCCGGGCCGCGCTGGAGGAGTCGATCCGCCGCGCCCGGATGGTGCACCGCGAGCAGCGCCGCACCGACCACACCGTCCAGGTGGTGCCCGGCGGCACCGTCACCGAGCGCTGGGTGCCGGTCGACCGGGTCGGCCTGTACGTGCCGGGCGGCCTGGCCGTCTACCCGTCCTCCGTCGTGATGAACGTCGTGCCCGCGCAGGAGGCCGGGGTGCAGGGCATCGCCGTCACCTCCCCGCCGCAGAAGGACTTCGGCGGCGCCGTGCACCCGACCATCCTGGCGGCCTGCGCGCTGCTCGGCGTCACCGAGGTGTACTCCGTCGGCGGCGCCCAGGCGGTCGCGATGTTCGCGTACGGCACCGAGGAGTGCCGCCCGGTCAACCTGGTGACCGGCCCCGGCAACATCTACGTGGCCGCCGCGAAGCGGCTGCTCAAGGGCCGGATCGGGATCGACGCCGAGGCCGGGCCGACCGAGATCGCGGTCCTCGCCGACGACAGTGCCTCGCCGCGCGACGTGGCCGCCGACCTGATCTCGCAGGCCGAGCACGACCCGATGGCCGCCTCCGTGCTGGTCACCGACTCGCTCGCGCTGGCCGACGCCGTCGAGGCCGAGCTGGCCGTGCAGGTCGCGGACACCAAGCACCGCGAGCGCGTCACCGAGGCGCTCGGCGGCCGGCAGTCCGGCATCGTGCTGGTCGACGACGTCGAGCAGGGCCTGGACGTCGTCAACGCCTACGCCGCCGAGCACCTGGAGATCCAGACCCGCGACGCCCGCGCGGTCGCCGCCCGGGTCCGCAACGCGGGCGCGGTCTTCATCGGCCCGTACGCGCCGGTCTCGCTCGGCGACTACGCGGCCGGCTCCAACCACGTGCTGCCCACCGGCGGCTGCGCCTGCCACTCCTCGGGCCTGTCCGTGCAGTCCTTCCTGCGCGGCATCCACGTCGTGGACTACGACCGCGAGGCGCTGGCCGGCGTCGCCGCGCACGTGGTGAACCTCGCGAACGCCGAGGACCTCCCGGGTCACGGCGACGCCATCCGTGCCCGCTTCGACTGGACGGTACCGAACGCCTCGTGAAGATCGACGACCTGCCCGTCCGGGACGAACTGCGCGGCCAGTCCCCGTACGGCGCGCCGCAGCTCGACGTCCCCGTCCAGCTGAACACCAACGAGAACCCCTACCAGCTGCCCGAGCCGCTGGTGGCCCGGATCGCCGAGCGGGTCGCCGAGGCGGCCCGCAACCTCAACCGCTACCCGGACCGCGACGCCGTCGAGCTGCGCACCGAGCTGGCGCGCTACCTCACCCGCACCACCGGGTTCGAGCGCACCCTTGAGCAGGTCTGGGCGGCGAACGGCTCCAACGAGGTCATCCAGCAGCTGCTGCAGACCTTCGGCGGCCCCGGCCGCAGCGCGCTGGGCTTCGAGCCCTCCTACCAGATGCACGAGCTGATCTCCCGGGGCACCGGCACCCGCTGGATCGCCGGCCCGCGCAACGCCGACTTCACCATCGACCTCGACGCGGCCGTCGCCGCGCTGGCCGAGCACCGCCCGGACGTCCTGTTCATCTGCTCGCCGAACAACCCGACCGGCACCGCCGTCCCGGTCGAGGCCGTGCTCGCGCTGTACGAGGCCGCGCAGGCCGTCAAGCCGACCATGGTGATCGTGGACGAGGCGTACGTCGAGTTCTCGCACCGGGCGTCGCTGCTCCCGCTGCTGGCCGGGCGCCCGCTGCTGGTGGTCACCCGCACCATGTCCAAGGCCTTCGGCGCGGCCGGTCTGCGGCTCGGCTACCTGGCCGCCGACCGGGCCGTGGTGGACGCCGTCCAGCTGGTGCGCCTGCCGTACCACCTGTCCGCCGTCACCCAGGCCACCGCGCTGGCCTGCCTGGAGCACACCGACACCCTGCTGGGCTACGTCGAGCGGCTCAAGGCCGAGCGGGACCGGGTGGTCGAGGCGCTGCGCGGGCTCGGGCTGGACGTCACCGAGTCCGACGCCAACTTCATCCAGTTCGGCACCTTCGCGGACCAGCGGGCCGTCTGGCGGGCGATCCTCGACCTCGGCGTCCTGATCCGCGACAACGGCGTGCCCGGGCAGCTGCGGGTGACCGCCGGCACCCCCGCCGAGAACGACGCCTTCCTGGACGCCGTCCGCACAGTCACCAAGGAGCTTTGAACCCCATGTCCCGTATCGGCCGCGTTGAGCGCACCACCAAGGAGACCTCGGTCCTCGTCGAGATCGACCTCGACGGCACCGGGAAGACCGACATCTCCACGGGCGTCGGGTTCTACGACCACATGCTCGACCAGCTGGGCCGCCACGGTCTCTTCGACCTCACCGTCAAGACCGAGGGCGACCTGCACATCGACACCCACCACACCATCGAGGACTCCGCCCTCGCGCTCGGTGCCGCCTTCAAGCAGGCGCTCGGCGACAAGGTCGGCATCTACCGCTTCGGCAACTGCACCGTCCCGCTGGACGAGTCGCTGGCCCAGGTCACCGTCGACCTCTCCGGCCGCCCGTACCTGGTGCACACCGAGCCGGAGACGATGGCGCCGATGATCGGCACCTACGACACCACGATGACCCGGCACATCTTCGAGTCCTTCGTGGCCCAGGCGCAGGTCGCCCTGCACATCCACGTCCCGTACGGTCGCAACGCGCACCACATCGTCGAGTGCCAGTTCAAGGCCCTCGCGCGTGCCCTGCGCTACGCCTCCGAGCGCGACCCGCGCGCGGCCGGCATCCTCCCCTCGACCAAGGGCGCACTGTGAGCAAGGCCGCAACACTCCTGATCATCGCCGGGCTGTTCCTGTCCGGCGGCGTGTACTCGTTCTGGAAGCAGAAGCAGTCCAAGAGCCTGGTCGCGGTCCTCGCGATCGGCGCGGCGCTCTGCCTCGTTTCCGGCGTCATGCGCCTCTAGAGAGACTGGACGACAACCTTCATGGCCAAGAACGTGGTGGTCCTCGACTACGGGTCGGGAAACCTGCGCTCCGCCCAGCGGGCCGTCGAGCGCACCGGCGCCAACGTCACCGTGAGCTCCGACTTCCGGACCGCCCTGGAGGCGGACGGCCTGCTCGTCCCCGGTGTGGGTGCCTTCGAGGCCTGCATGCGCGGGCTGAAGGAGGTCCGCGGCGACGTGATCATCGGCCGGCGGCTGTCCGGCGGCCGGCCGGTGCTCGGCATCTGCGTCGGCATGCAGATCCTCTTCGAGCGGGGCGTCGAGCACGGCGTGGAGAGCGCCGGCTGCGACGAGTGGCCCGGCACCGTCGAGCCGCTGGACGCGCCGATCGTCCCGCACATGGGCTGGAACACCGTGGACGCCCCGGCGAACAGCCGGCTGTTCGCCGGGATGGACCCCGAGGCCCGCTTCTACTTCGTGCACTCATACGGCGTGCGCAACTGGGAGCTCCAGGTCACCAACGAGAACATCACCGCGCCGCTGGTCACCTGGGCCACGCACGGGCAGCCGTTCGTCGCGGCCGTCGAGAACGGCCCGCTCTGGGCCACCCAGTTCCACCCCGAGAAGTCCGGCGACGCCGGCGCCGCCCTGCTGACCAACTGGGTCAACACCCTCTGACATCCGGAGAGTTGCAACTCCATGAGCAACCGCCTCGAACTCCTCCCCGCCGTCGACGTCCGCGACGGCCAGGCCGTCCGCCTGGTCAAGGGCGCCTCCGGCAGCGAGACCTCCTTCGGCGAGCCGCTCGCCGCCGCCCTGGCCTGGCAGAGCGCCGGCGCCGAGTGGCTGCACCTGGTCGACCTGGACGCCGCCTTCGGCACCGGTGACAACCGCGCCCTGGTCCGCGAGGTCACCGAGCGCCTCGACATCAAGGTCGAGCTGTCCGGCGGCATCCGCGACGACGCCACCCTCGCCGCGGCGCTGGCCACCGGCTGCCGCCGGGTCAACCTGGGCACCGCCGCCCTGGAGACCCCGGAGTGGGTCGCCAAGGTCATCGCCGAGCACGGTGACCGGATCGCGGTCGGCCTGGACGTGGTCGGCACCACGCTCAAGGGCCGCGGCTGGACGAAGGACGGCGGCGACCTCTACGAGGTGCTCGCCCGCCTCGACGCCGAGGGCTGCGCGCGCTACGTCGTCACCGACGTCAACCGCGACGGCACCCTGACCGGCCCCAACCTGCAGCTGCTGCGCGACGTCTGCGCCGCCACCGACCGGCCGGTCGTCGCCTCCGGCGGCGTCTCCTCGCTGGAGGACCTGCGGGCCATCGCCACCCTCGTCGGCGAAGGTGTCGAGGGCGCCATCGTGGGCAAGGCACTCTACGAGCAGAAGTTCACCCTCGAAGAGGCCCTGGAGGCCGTGTCATGACAGAGCGTCGGATCGTACGCGGCAAGCTGGCCGGCGCCTCCCCCTGGGAGGACGACTTCGGCTACTCGCGGGCGGTGGCGGCGGGTGACCACGTCCTGGTGGCCGGCACCACCGCCTGGGTGAACGGGAAGATCGAGCACGAGGGCGACCCGTACAACCAGACACTCGCCGCCTTCGGCGTCGGCCTCCAGGCCCTCGCCGCGTACGGTCTGACGGCGGACGACGTCGTCCGCACCCGGATGTACATCACGCACGTACGCGACGCCGACGAGGTGGGCCGGGCCCACAAGCTGCTCTTCGACGCCGCCCGCCCGGTCGCCACCATGGTCGTGGTCGAGGGCCTGATCGACTCCCGGATGATGGTCGAGATCGAGCTGGAGGCCTACCGCGCCGGGCTCGCAAGCACTTTGGAAGGCAAACAGCCGTGACCCTCGCTGTACGAGTGATCCCCTGCCTGGACGTCGACGCGGGCCGGGTGGTCAAGGGCGTCAACTTCCAGAACCTGCGCGACGCCGGTGACCCGGTCGAGATGGCCAAGCTCTACGACGCCGAGGGCGCCGACGAGCTGACCTTCCTCGACATCACCGCCTCCTCCGGCTCCCGCGAGACCACCTACGACGTGGTGCGCCGCACCGCCGAGCAGGTGTTCATCCCGCTCACCGTCGGCGGCGGCATCCGCGCCGTCGAGGACGTCGACAAGCTGCTGCGGGCCGGCGCGGACAAGATCGGCGTCAACACCGCCGCCATCGCCCGCCCCGAGCTGATCCGCGAGATCGCCCAGCGGTTCGGCCGCCAGGTGCTCGTCCTGTCGGTGGACGCCCGTCGCTGCCCCGAGGGCACCGAGACCGCCTCGGGTTTCGAGGTCACCACCCACGGCGGGCGCAAGGGCACCGGCCTGGACGCCGTGGAGTGGGCCGGCCGGGCCGCCGAGCTGGGCGCCGGTGAGATCCTGCTCAACTCGATGGACGCCGACGGCACCAAGGACGGCTACGACCTGGACATGATCCGGGCCGTCCGCAAGACCGTCTCCATCCCGGTGATCGCCTCCGGCGGCGCCGGGAAGCTGGCCGACTTCGCCCCCGCCGTCGAGGCCGGCGCCGACGCGGTGCTCGCCGCCAGCGTCTTCCACTTCGGCGACCTGCGGATCGGCCAGGTCAAGGACGCCCTGCGCGAGGCCGGGCACCCCGTCCGCTAGCGGCTCAGAGCTCCTCGGGAGGCAGTGGCAGCGCGGCACGCAGCGCCGCCACTGCCTCCTCCGCTCCCGCCACGCGCACCTGGGCACGGGCCCCGCGGCCGAACGCGAACAGCGCCAACTCGCCCGGCTCCCCGGTCACTTCGACGTAACCGGCGTCCTCGGGGCCGGCCTCCGCCCGCCCGCCGTCCGAGCGCAGCAGCACCAGCCGGACGGGGGACTTGCGCCCCGCCTCCAGCCGGGCCAGCATCGGCAGCCGCGCCCAGAGCGCCTCGGCCAGCGCGGGCGCCACGGCCTGCGGCTCCCAGTCGCCGGCCCGGCGGACGTCCTCCGCGTGCACGAAGTACTCCACGGTGTTGGCCGCCTCGTCGGCGCCCGGCAGCGCGAACGGCGACAGCCTGGGCGGCCCCTCGCGGAACAGCCGCACCAGCTCCTCGTACGGCCGGGCCGCGTACTGCGCCTGCACCCGGGCGGTCCGGGCCGCCAGCGCGCGGATCCGGATCCCGGCCGCCGCGTCCATCCGGCGTTCGCGCAGCACCAGGTGCGCGGCCAGGTCCCGGGTGGTCCACCCGGTGCAGAGCGTCGGAGCGTCCGGCCCGGCCGCGATCAGCAGATCGGCGAGCCGCCGGCGTTCCCCACGGGCGAGTGTCGGCATGCCCGGAAGCCTACGCTCCGTCAGCGCGCCCGCCGCCCACCGCGGCTGCCCCTACTTGAGATGTCCGGTCAGCTTGGCCGCGCCCTGCTTGTTGCTCACCGCCAGCGCGCACGTCGCGTCCCGCATGCCCTGCTGGTAGTACGCCAGGTACGGCCCGAGCGGGAAGCCGTAGTACGGCCCGCCGCCGCCCTGGCGCCGCTCCGCCTCGTCGAAGGCGCTCTTGCAGGCCTCGCGCAGCGCCTTGCCGATCTGGCTGTCGCTCGTCAGCCCCTCCGGCAGCAGCACGTCCGCGACGGCCTCGGCGTCGTGCGAGCCCTCGCAGGGCCGGGCCTCGGCCTTGGTGACGGTCTTGCTCAGCTGCGGGTGGTCCAGGCACGTCCCGACCGGGAAGAACGGGTACGGCAGCACCTTGGCGGGCGTCGGGACGGGCGTGGGTGTCGGCGTCGGGGTGGCGGTGGCGGTGGGGGAGGGCGAGGGCGGCGGGGGCAGCGCCACCGGCCGCTTCTCCGGCCACAGCAGCACGGTGGCGACCACGGCCAGCAGCACCGCCAGGACGGCGGCGACGGCGAGGACCAGCCCCCGCGACGGACGGGGGGCGGGGGGCGGCTGCTCGGTGCTCATGCCCCAGAGAATGGCCCACCGGCCCGCCGCTCGGCAGGCACTTCGGACAAGTCGTCCCGGCCCGCCCCGTCCGTACCGCCCACTGGCATATCGTGGGCGCGGCACGACACGTTCCCAGGAGTTTCGGATGCGCGTCGCAATCACCGGGTACCAGGGGCTCTCGGGCATCACCGAGATGCTCGTCCGCGGAGACCTCTGGAGGCTGGTCAGCACCTTCGGGGCGAGCGAACTGGTCGGCGTCAGCTGTGCGGGGGAGGGGCCGGAGAGCTGGTTCGCCCGGTCCGTGCTGGAGCACGGCGGCAGACTCGAAGTGATCGTCCCGGCCGGGGCGTCCGTGTTCGCGACGGCCGGCGACGACCACCGGAGCACCCGGCTGCGGCTGATGAACGAGGCGAACGCCGTCCACCGGCTGGCACCGGCCGCGCACGGCGGCCCCGGGGACGACACCGCGGCGGCCCTGGTCGGCATGGCCGACGAGGTCGTCGCCGTCTGGGACGGCGCCCCCGGCACCGCACCCGCCCGGGTGGCCGGACTCGCCCGGCAGGCCGGGCTGTACGTCCACCGGATCTGGCCGGACGGCTGCGAGCCGCCCGCCTGACGCCCCGCCCGGGAGGTGGCGGGCCGGGGCCCGGTACGGGTGCTGACAGAATGGGACGCATGTCGACCACACCCGCCGCCCCCGGCAGCACCGCCCTGGCCGCCGACGTCGCCGCCCGCCTCAAGCGCACCACCGACGGCCTGCTCCCGGCCATCGCGCAGCAGTACGACACGGGCGAGGTGCTGATGCTCGGGTGGATGGACGACGAGGCGCTGCACCGCACCCTGACCACCGGCCGCTGCACCTACTGGAGCCGCAGCCGCAGCGAGTACTGGGTCAAGGGCGACACCTCCGGCCACTTCCAGCACGTGAAGGCCGTCGCGCTGGACTGCGACGGCGACACCCTGCTGGTCAAGGTCGACCAGGTCGGCGCGGCCTGCCACACCGGCGAGCGGACGTGCTTCGACGCCGATGTCCTGCCGGTGACTCGCTAACCTTCTCCCACCCGCAGTCCCCTGCTCCGCCACACAGGAAACGGTGCCGCCGCCCATGGACCTCGATGCCTTCCGCAAACTCGCCGTCGACACGCGGGTCATCCCGGTCACCCGCCGGCTCCTCGCGGACGGCCTCACCCCCATCGGCCTCTACCGCAGCCTCGCGGACGAGCGCCCCGGCACCTTCCTGCTGGAGTCGGCGGAGCAGGGCAGCTGGTCCCGCTACTCCTTCGTCGGCGTGCGCAGCGCCGCCACCCTGACCGCGAGCCCGGAGGGCGACGCCCGCTGGCACGGCGACGTGCCGGTCGGCATCCCCACCAGCGGCGACCCGCTCCAGGTGCTGCGCGCCGCCGTCGAGGCGCTGCACACCCCGCGCCACGCGGACGGCCTGCCCCCGCTCACCGGCGGCCTGGTCGGCTACCTCGGCTACGACGTCGTGCGCCGCCTGGAGAAGCTGCCCGACCTCACGCCGGACGACCTCAAGCTGCCCGAGCTGACGATGCTGCTCGCCACCGACCTCGCGGTGCTCGACCACTCCGACGGCACCGTGCTGCTGATCGCCAACGCCGTCAACCACAACGACCTGGCCACCGGCGTCGACGAGGCGTACGCGGACGCGCTCGCCCGCCTCGACGCGATGGAGTCCGACCTGCGCCGGCCGGTCGACCCGGGCCTGGCGACCTTCACGCCCACCGCCGCCGAGGCCGTCTCGCCGTTCGGCGGCGCGCCCTACCGGGCCGCCGTCGAGGAGATCAAGGAGCGGATCCGGGCCGGCGAGGCCTTCCAGGTCGTCCCCTCGCAGCGCTTCGAGGCGCCCTGCCCGGCCTCCGCCCTGGACGTCTACCGCGTGCTGCGCACCACCAACCCCAGCCCGTACATGTACCTGTTCCGCTTCCCCGGCCCGGACGGCACGGCCGAGGGCGGCTTCGACGTGGTCGGCTCCAGCCCGGAGGCGCTGGTCAAGGTCACCGAGGGCCGGGCGATGGTGCACCCGATCGCCGGCACCCGGCACCGCGGCGCCACCCCGCACGAGGACGCCGACCTCGCCGCCGAGCTGCTCGCCGACCCCAAGGAGCGGGCCGAGCACCTGATGCTCGTCGACCTCGGCCGCAACGACCTCGGCCGGGTCTGCGAGCCGGGCAGCGTGGAGGTCGTCGACTTCATGTCCGTCGAGCGCTACAGCCACGTGATGCACATCGTCTCCACGGTGACCGGCACCGTCGCGGCCGGCCGCACCGCCTTCGACGTGCTCACCGCCTGCTTCCCGGCGGGCACCCTGTCGGGGGCGCCGAAGCCGCGCGCGATGCGGATCATCGAGGAGCTGGAGCCCACCCGCCGCGGCCTGTACGGCGGCTGCGTCGGCTACCTGGACTTCGCCGGGGACTCCGACACCGCCATCGCGATCCGCACCGCGGTGCTGCGCGACGGCACCGCGTACGTCCAGGCCGGCGCGGGCGTGGTCGCCGACTCCGACCCGTACAGCGAGGACACCGAGTGCCGCAACAAGGCCGCCGCCGTGCTGCGCGCCGTGGCCACCGCCAACACGCTGCGGGCGCCGGTATCGTGAGCTGAGGGGCCGGGGGCCGCAGCAGGGAGAGCAGCCGGCATGACCGCGATGACGACCGAGAGCGCCTGGGACGTCCTGGAGGGCGCCACGCTGCCGCGTGGCTACCGGGTCGAGATCACCGCCGGGAAGATCATCATGACGCCCCGGCGGCAGGCCCGGCGGCAGACCGTGCTCGCCGCCGCACCGCAGATCGAGGACCAGCTGGCCGGTCACGGCCGGCTGCTCTCGGACAGCAAGGTGGACTTCCCGTCCACCCGCTACGGCTACGCCCCGGACCTCGCCGTCGTCGCCCCCGGCGCCGAGCTCAACGGCCGGGGCCGCTACGAGTGGCACGACCTGGAGGCGGTGCTCGACGTGACCGCCAGACCCGAGCAGGACGAGGACTTCGTCCGCAAGCTCCGGCTGTACGCGGAGTGCGGCATCCCGCTGTACGTGGTCGTCGACCCGGCCGAGGCGCTCTGCACCGTGCACAGCGGCCCGCAGCGCACCGGCGCCTACCGGGACGCCGAGCGGGTGCCGTTCGGCAACGAGCTGTACCTGCCGCTGCAGGACCGCACGATGGTGATCGAGACCGGCGGCTTCCCGGTGGAGGGCGCCCCCCGGTGACCCCGGGCGCCGGGCCCGCCCGCGCCCGGGGGACACTGGAGCGGTGAGCGCTCTTCCCGCACCCCGGACCGAACAGGCGGCCCCGGCCGCCCCCGCCGCACCGTCGAAGGGGGCGGGCCGCCGCACGCTCGGGCTGATGCTGCTGCTGACCGCGCTCGGCGCCGTCCTGGTGCTGACCGCGGTGAGCCGGGTCTGGGCGACCGGCACGGTGGCCGGCGTCACCGGCGGCGCGCTGGACGTCTCCGTCACCGGCAGCACCGTCTCCGGCCTGCCGACCGGCCTCGCGCTGGCCGCGCTGGCCGCCGCCGTCGCGGTCTTCGCGGTCCGCGGCGCGGGGCGGGTCGCGGTGGGCCTCCTGCTGACGCTCGCCGGCTTCGGCGTGGCCGCCGGCGCCGCCCTGAACGCCGACGGCACCACCGCCCTGCACGCCGAGGCCGCCCGCAAGCTGGCGCTGGCCGGCGCGCGGGCCGAACACGTCGGCCACTCCGTCTGGCCCTGGCTCGCCCTGCTCGGCGGGCTGCTGATCGCGGTGGCCGGCCTGCTGACCGTCCGGTACGGGCGGAGCTGGCCGGGCATGGGCACCCGGTACGACGCCCCGACCCGCAAGGCACCCGCCAGGCCCTCGGACGCCCCCGCCGACCTGTGGAAGGCCCTCGACCGCGGTGAGGACCCGACCGTCGGCTGACGCGGCCCCCCGCCGCGGGCCGACCGCCCGCACTGTGAGGCGATAGACAGCGGCCCCCCTTTGGGCCGGGCCGTGAAGGCCCGGCACAATGGACAGCGACAACCCGCCAGGAGCCCGCAGGACTGCCGAGAGCCACGCAGCCCCGCCGGACCCCGGAGACCAAGGAGCAGCATCAGATGTCGGCAGCAGCACACGGCCACACCCCCGCCGCCTGGACCGGCGTGACCATCGCCTTCATCGGCTTCACGATCAGCGGCGTCGCGATGATCATCCCGAACGTGCTCCTGGTGTGGGGCGGCCTCGTCGTCGTCCTGCTCGCCGGCGTCGTCGGCAAGGCGATGTCGATCGCCGGCATGGGCCGCCAGCCCAGCCCGCACTACGAGGGCGCCCCCGCCGTCGAGCAGCCGGCCGTCGCCGTCGCCGCCGCCCACTGAGGCGCTGAGGCGCCCGGGCCACGGGCCCCGCGCCGACCGAGGGACTGCCGGACGGCGGGCGCGCCACGCCCGCCGTCCCCGTTCTGCCCCGTCCGGTACCCGGGCGGGGCAGAATCGTCCGGGTGAACGCCGCTCCCGCCGCCCCCGCGCCGCAGCCGTCCGTACTGCGCCGCCTCGGCCGTCCGCTGGCCGCCCTCGCGGCCCTCGCCGTGCCGACCCTCTACGTGGCCTCGGTGGACCCGAACACGCCCGGTCACTACCCGACCTGCCCGCTGCTCCAGGCCACCGGCTGGTGGTGCCCGGGCTGCGGCGGCCTGCGCAGTGTGCACGCGCTCAGCCACGGCGACCTCTTCACCGCACTGCACGACAACGTGCTGGTGGTCGGGCTGGCCGCGGTCGTGGCGGTGCTCTGGCTCCGCTGGCTGTGGGCCGCGGTGAGCGGCGGCCGCGCGCCCGTGGTCGTGGTCGGCGGCCGCCGGGCGGTGCTGCTCGGCGTGCTGCTGGTGCTCTTCATGGCCCTGCGGAACCTGCCGATCGGGGTCGGCCTGGCACCCCCGGCGGTCTGAGCGGCCGGCTCGGCAAACCACCTGGTACGTGACCTGGACGGCGTCCGGCAGGCGTCCGAAAGCCGCTCGTCGAGGGCCTGAGCAGGCCGCGGGCGGGGGCCCGGGGCGGTCCGCTCCGCGAGACGCGCGCCGGGTGGATGCGCCCCGCGCCCCCCCTTGCCGATACCATCGAAGAGCCGACGAGGGCGCATGACCACAGAATCCTCACCGATCTGTGCGAATCGCAGCCGTCGGCCGACTGGACTGCCAGGCCGGGACGACCCCCGGGTCACCCCGAACCCCTGGCTCGCAGAACTAGCAGAATGATGGGGGCGCCCGAGTGAGTGTGCTCGACGAGATCATCGACGGAGTCCGCGAGGACCTCGCGGAGCGGCAGGCCCAGGTCTCCCTGGACCAGCTCAAGGAGCTCGCCGCCAAGGCTCCCGCCGCCAAGGACGGCGTGGCCGCCCTGCGCGGCGACGGCGTGCGGGTGATCTGCGAGGTCAAGCGCTCCAGCCCCTCCAAGGGTGCACTGGCCGCGATCGCCGACCCGGCCGCCCTGGCGCTCGACTACTCCGCCGGCGGCGCCGCCGCGATCAGCGTGCTGACCGAGCAGCGCCGCTTCGGCGGTTCGCTCGCCGACCTCGACAGTGTCCGGGCCGCGGTCGACACCCCGATCCTGCGCAAGGACTTCATCGTCACCGCGTACCAGCTCTGGGAGGCCCGCGCCCACGGCGCCGACCTGGCCCTGCTGATCGTCGCCGCCCTCGACCAGCCGGCCCTGGTGTCGCTGATCGAGCGCGCCGAGTCGATCGGGCTCACCCCGCTCGTCGAGGTGCACGACGAGGAGGAGATCGCCCGCGCGGTCGACGCCGGCGCCCGGATCATCGGCGTCAACGCCCGCAACCTCAAGACCCTCGAAGTGGACCGCAACACCTTCGGCAACGTCGTGGACAGCATCCCGGCGCACATCGTCAAGGTGGCCGAGTCCGGCGTCCGCGGCCCGCACGACCTGATCGCGTACGCCAACCTCGGCGCCGACGCGGTGCTGGTCGGCGAGTCCCTGGTGACCGGCAAGGACCCGAAGGCGGCCGTCGCCGACCTGGTCGCCGCCGGCGCCCACCCGGCGCTGCGCAACAACGGCCGGGGCTGACCGCGGACATGTCCATCGTCACCCGCCCCGCTCCGGGGCCGGGCACTGCCCCGGCTCCGCGGAGGCCGGGTGCCGCGACCTCGTTCCTCGGCCGCGACCCCCACCCTCCGCTGCGGCTCGGCGGCGCCCTCCGGAACGGCTGCCGCCCGCGCGGCTGCCGCGCGCCCGCACGCCGGGTGCTGGGGCGCCGGGTGCGGTACGTGATCGGCTGCGAGCCCGGGCAGGTGCAGGGCAGCCGATGGCGCAGGACGTACGGCTGAGCACAGCCCTGCCACGTCACTGCAGTCATCACCGAGAAGGACTTCCACCATGTCCGAGAAGGACTACCTGCCAGGCGCCCAGGTCCCCGACGCACGGGGCTACTTCGGCGCGTACGGCGGCCGCTTCATCCCGGAGGCGCTGGTCGCCGCCGTCGAGCAGGTCGCCGAGGAGTACGAGAAGGCCAAGGCCGATCCGGCCTTCGCCGCCGAGCTGGACGCCCTGCTGAAGGACTACACCGGCCGGCCCAGCCCGCTCACCGACGTCCACCGCTTCTCCGCCGAGGCGGGCGGCGCGCGCATCCTGCTCAAGCGCGAGGACCTCAACCACACCGGCTCGCACAAGATCAACAACGTGCTCGGGCAGGCGCTGCTGACCCGCCGGATGGGCAAGACCCGGATCATCGCCGAGACCGGCGCCGGCCAGCACGGCGTGGCCACCGCCACCGCCTGCGCGCTGTTCGGCTTCGACTGCACCATCTACATGGGCGAGGTCGACACCGAGCGCCAGGCGCTCAACGTCGCCCGGATGCGGATGCTCGGCGCCGAGGTCGTCGCCGTGAAGTCCGGCAGCCGCACCCTCAAGGACGCCATCAACGAGGCGTTCCGCGACTGGGTCGCCAACGTCGACAGCACGCACTACCTGTTCGGCACGGTGGCCGGCCCGCACCCGTTCCCGATGATGGTCCGCGACTTCCACCGGGTGATCGGCATCGAGGCCCGCGAGCAGGTGATCGAGCGCACCGGCAAGCTGCCGGACGCGGTCGTCGCCTGCGTCGGCGGCGGCTCCAACGCCATGGGCATCTTCCACGAGTTCATCCCGGACGCCGGCGTCCGCCTGATCGGCTGCGAGGCGGCCGGCGAGGGCGTCGACACCCCGCGCCACGCGGCCACCCTCACCAAGGGCGAGCCCGGCGTGCTGCACGGCGCCCGCAGCTACGTCCTGCAGGACGAGGACGGCCAGACCA
This sequence comes from Kitasatospora sp. NPDC057223, assembly GCF_042669755.1. Lineage (NCBI taxonomy): Bacteria > Bacillati > Actinomycetota > Actinomycetes > Kitasatosporales > Streptomycetaceae > Kitasatospora > Kitasatospora sp. NPDC057223. The sequence goes on from NZ_JBHUWW010000022.1 coordinate 50,583, forward strand.
TCGAGAGCCACTCCATCTCGGCCGGCCTGGACTACCCCGGCATCGGCCCCGAGCACGCCTGGCTCAAGGACACCGGCCGCGCCGAGTACCGCCCGGTCACCGACGACGAGGCGATGCAGGCGCTGCGCCTGCTGTCGCGCACCGAGGGCATCATCCCGGCCATCGAGAGCGCCCACGCACTGGCCGGCGCCCTGGTGCTCGGCCGCGAACTCGGCCCGGACGCGACCATCCTGGTCAGCCTCTCCGGCCGCGGCGACAAGGACATGCACACGGCCGCCCAGTACTTCGGCCTCTACGACGACAAGGGCGGTAAGTGACCATGGCTTCGAAGCTCAGCGAGACCCTGGCCGCCGCCAAGGCCGAGGGCCGCGCGGCCCTGATCGGCTACCTGCCGGCCGGCTTCCCCAGCATCGAGGGCGGCATCAAGGCCGTCCGCGCGCTGATCGAGGGCGGCTGCGACATCGTCGAGGTCGGCCTGCCGCACTCCGACCCGGTGCTCGACGGCCCGACCATCCAGACCGCGGACGACATCGCGCTGCGCGGCGGCGTCCGGATCAAGGACGTGCTGCGCACCGTGCAGGAGGTGGCCGCGGCCACCGACGCACCGGTGCTGGTCATGACGTACTGGAACCCGGTCGACCGCTACGGCGTCGCCCGGTTCGCCGCCGACCTGGCGGCGGCCGGGGGAGCGGGCTGCATCCTGCCCGACCTGCCGGTCGAGGAGTCCGAGGAGTGGCGCAAGGCCGCCGGGGAGCACGGCCTGGACACCGTCTTCGTGGTCGCCCCGAGCAGCAAGGACCCGCGGCTGGCCGAGGTCACGGCCGCCGGCACCGGCTTCGTGTACGCCGCCGCCGTGATGGGCGTGACCGGCACCCGGGCCCAGGTCGGCAACCTCGCCGAGGACCTGGTCGCCCGTACCCGGGCCACCACCGACCTGCCGGTCTGCGTCGGCCTCGGCGTCTCGACCGCCGACCAGGCGGCCCAGGTCGCGGGCTTCGCGGACGGCGTGATCGTCGGCTCCGCCTTCGTCCAGCGGATCCTGGACGCCGCCGGGGACGAGGAGGCCGCGCTGGCGTCCGTCCGCGCCCTGGCCGGCGAACTCGCGGCCGGCGTGCGCCGCAGGTAGATCCGCAGCACCGGAAGCGCCCTGACGGCCCGTCGCCCCCGCACCGGGGGCGGCGGGCCGTTGCCGTGCACCCGTCCGGGTGAAGAGTCAGGGCCCCGCGCATCAGCAGCGGTTGACCGGCGTTGAGTGGAGGGACGTGTCGACGGGTGGCGTCCGGTCTTCGTCGTTCGTGCACTGCTCAGCCGTCCCAGCCGTCCCAGCCGTCCGCAGCGATCGAAGGGGTTTGCCGGTGCCGTGCCTCCAACGAGCCGTCCTGCTCCGCGCCGCGGCGGCCGCACTGGCCCTCGGTGTGGCGCTGGGGCTGCACGGCTCGGTCGGACACGCGCTGGCCAGAAGGGGTGCGGAGCGTGCCGAGCGGGAGGCCTCGGTGTGCGCCGAGGCGGCCCGGCTGAGCGCGGTGGAGCGGGCCACCCGCTCGGGCGCGGAGCGGCGGCCGGGGCTCGGCGGCGCCGTCCGGCCGACCGGGTGCGGGGCTCCCGGTCGGTAACGGGCGCGGGGTCGAAACTGACAAAACATCACTCGTTCGGCTTAATCCGGCGAATGTGGAGGAACCACCCCCGATCCCCTACGGTTCATCAGGAAACGTGGGTCGCACCACGGATGTACGCCGTTTTCCGAGGGGGGTTCCCGATGTCCGGTCAGCAGGGCACCGAGCCGCGCCCGCACGCCGCGGCCCGGCCCGGTGGCGGCTCCGCGCTGCGGCGGGTGGTCGACGGCCCGGCGGGGGAGTGGATCGGCACGGCCGCCAGGCTCGGCCTGGCCGTGGTCTGGGGCTGGGCCGGCCTCGCCAAGGTCTCCGACCCGGCGGCCGCCGCACAGGCCGTCCGCGCGTACGAGATCCTCCCCGAGTCGCTGGTGAAGCCGGTCGGCTACGCGCTGCCGTTCCTGGAGCTGGCGCTCGCCGTGCTGCTGGTGATCGGGCTCGGCGTGCGGATCGTCGCCGTCGTCTCCGCGGTGCTGCTGCTCGCCTTCATCGCCGGCATCAGCTCGGCCTGGGCCCGCGGCATCTCGATCGACTGCGGCTGCTTCGGCGGCGGCGGCGCGGTCGACGCCTCCCAGACCGAGTACCTCCAGGAGATCCTGCGCGACACCGGCTTCCTCGTCCTGGCCGGCTGGCTGGTGTTCAGACCCCGGACCAAGCTGTCCGCCGACGCCTGGCTGGCCGCCTGAGCCGCCCGGCTCGCAACGGCCCGCCCCTCCCACCCCCACCCCGTCCTCGCCGGCCCCGGCCCGGCCCCGACCCTGGATGTCCTGTCACATGAGCGAGAAGAACCGAGATGGCAAGCGCAGCGCCCGCGAGCGGATGCTGGAGGAGCGGGCGGCCGAGGAGGCGAAGGCCAGGCGGAACAAGAAACTGATCGTCGGCGGTTCGGTCCTCGCGGTGATCGTCGTCGCGGCGGTGGTCGGTGTCGTGGTGCAGAACAACCGCTCCAAGCCGGACACCCCGGTGGCCGCCCCGGCCGGCACCATCGGTGACAAGAACCTGGTGATCCCGGTCGGCTCGGCGAACGCCCCCTCCACGCTGACCGTGTACGAGGACCCGCGCTGCCCCGCCTGCGGCACCTTCGAGCGGGAGTTCGGCCCCACCATCGACCAGCTGGAGGACCAGGGCAAGCTGTTCCTCAACTACCACATCGTGTCGTTCATCGACCGGGCGGTCGCGGGCAAGGGCTCCCGCTACGGCGCCAACGCGCTGGGCTGCGCGCAGGACGCCGGGCACTTCCGCGACTTCCACGACGTGCTCTACCGCAACCAGCCGGACGAGACGAACGACGCCTTCGGCAACAAGGACACCCTGATCGCGCTGTCCAAGCAGGTCCCCGGCCTGGACACGCCCACCTTCCAGGCCTGCGTGAACGACAACAAGTTCAGCGGCTGGGTCTCGGCGGTGCAGCAGGACTTCGACAAGTCCAGCTTCAAGTCCACGCCGACCGTGCTGCTCAACGGCCAGCCGGTCTACCCGAAGAACGGCACCGAGGAGATCACCCCGGAGAACCTGGTGAAGTGGGTCGACGCGGCCAACCAGGGCAAGCCGCTGGGCACCCCCGGCACCAACGGCCAGAGCGCCGCGCCGACCAGTACCGCCTCCGAGTCGAACAACCCGTCCCCCGGCCCCAACGGCTGACCCGGACGGGGCCCGTGGGAGCCGAGTGCGATCTGTGACCTGCCGGGATGGCCGAACCGGCCCGCGGACACGGTAGCGTCGACCCTGCCATGGATATCGCTTACATTCCGAGCCCGTCGCGGGGCGTCCTGCAACTGGGGCCCATTCCGCTGCGCGCCTACGCCTTCTGCATCATCATCGGTGTCGTCGTAGCCGTCTGGCTCGGCAGCAAGCGCTGGGTCGCCCGGGGCGGTGCCAAGAACACGGTGGGTGACATCGCCGTCTGGGCCGTCCCGTTCGGCCTGGTCGGCGGTCGCCTGTACCACGTGATCACCGACAACCAGCTGTACTTCGGGGACGGCAAGAACCCCTGGAACGCCTTCAAGATCTGGGAGGGCGGCCTCGGCATCTGGGGCGCGATCGCCCTCGGCGCGGTCGGCGCCTGGATCGGCGCCCGCCGCCGGGGCGTGCCGCTGCCGCCCTGGGCGGACGCCCTCGCGCCGGGCATCGCCCTCGCCCAGGCCTGCGGCCGCTGGGGCAACTGGTTCAACCAGGAGCTCTACGGCAAGGCGACGACCCTCCCCTGGGGCCTGAAGATCGACAAGACCCTGCCGGACGGCGAGGTGATCCAGGGGGTCTACCACCCGACGTTCCTGTACGAGTCGCTCTGGTGCGTCGGCGTCGCCCTGCTGGTCATCTGGGCCGACCGCCGCTTCACCCTCGGCCACGGCCGGGCCTTCGCGCTGTACGTCGCCGCGTACACGGTGGGCCGGTTCTGGATCGAGGCGATGCGGATCGACGAGGCCCACCGGTTCTTCGGCCTGCGCCTCAACGACTGGGTCGCGATCGTGGTCTTCCTCGGCGCCGTCGCCTACCTGGTGATCGTCGGGAAGAAGCGCCCCGGCCGGGAGGACCCGGACTCCATCGACCCGGCGGCCCGTGAGCAGCGCGAGGCCGAGGCCGCGTCCCACGCCTCGGACGAAGCCGGCGCGGACCCCGCCGAAGACCCCGCCGACACCTCCGCCGACGAGGCCGACGCCACCCCCGCCGACGCGGCCCGTGCGGCCGGGGCGGAACCCAAGAAGCTGACCTGACCTGCGATCTTCCGAGGCTGCGGCCGCCCCCACCGACCAGGTGGCGGGCGGCCGCAGCGCTGTTCGGACAGCCTTACTTTGCTGGAAAGTACCTGATCATCGGACTACGTTCACCAGTGTGAGAGCCCCCGCGGGGCAGCCCGGCTCACGGCGCACAGCCGTGCCCGGGCACAGGCGGGGGCAGCCGCTGAGGGAGGACGAGACCGTGACCACGACGACAGCCGCACCGATCACCGACGAACCGCAGCCCAAGGTGCACATCCCCGACGAGGGGCACCACCGCGACGTCAACGGCGGCTGGCTGCGCCCGGCGGTGTTCGGCGCGATGGACGGACTGGTCTCCAACTTCGCCCTGATGACCGGAGTGGTCGGGGGCTCGGTCGCCAGCGGCACGGTGGTGCTGACCGGACTCGCCGGGCTGGCGGCCGGTGCCTGCTCGATGGCGGCGGGGGAGTACACCTCGGTCGCCTCGCAGCGCGAGCTGGTGCAGGCCGAGATCGAGGCGGAGCGCTTGGAGCTCAGCCGCAACCCGCACGGCGAGCTGGCCGAACTGGCCCAGTTGTACGTCTCGCGCGGGGTGGACCCGGACCTCGCGCACGAGGTCGCCCGGCAGCTGTCCACCGACCCCGACCAGACACTGGAGATCCACGCCCGGGAGGAGCTGGGCATCGACCCGAACGACCTTCCGTCGCCGGTCGTGGCGGCCGCCTCCTCGTTCGTCTGCTTCGCGGTCGGCGCGCTGCTGCCGCTGCTGCCGTACCTGCTCGGCGCCACCTCGCTGGTGCCGGCACTGCTGCTGTCGCTGGCCGGGCTGTTCGCCTGCGGCGCGGTGGTGGCGCGGGTGACGGCCCGCAGCTGGTGGTTCAGCGGGGTGCGCCAGCTGGTGCTGGGCGGCGCGGCTGCCGCGGTGACGTACCTGCTCGGGACGCTGATCGGCGGCGCCGTCGGCTGACGCGGTCCTGGGCCGGCCCCCGTCGGCGGCCCGCCGGCGGGGGATGGTGCGAAGCGACAGCTGATGCATGGTTATGCCCCGGGGTGCGTGACGTTCCGCACATAAGACTCGGGTGCTCGGTTGTCCTACTATCGTTGCGGGGCCCGCGGGCCCGAGGAATCCAATCTTCGGCCCGGCCCCGCGTGACGAATCGCAGGCAGTCTCCGGGCGATCTTGGTTCGGGAGCATTTCGCCTCTGTTTCATTTGCGCGGCGTGCGGGCACACTGGTGGGAGCGTGTGGATGCGAGTTCGTCTCCCCCGGCCGGTATTACTGCTCAGTAATAGGCCCTGACCTGGGAATTGCGTCCGCCATGTGGACGCTGCCGTCCACTTCCCGGGATGTCGGGCATCATGTAACCTGCACGAAATCGCAGAGGGCCAACGTCGTCCCTATTGCACAGAGCCCCCCAACCTCCACCGGGCGGGCCCCCAATACCAAGACGACGACGGGAGAGCCGATGCTGTCTGCATCCATGCACTCCGACAACGAGCCCAAGGCCGGCGCATCGCGCTCGCCGTACGCGCTCGTTCCGGATGCGCGACCTGCTGCTCAGGGCCTGTACGACCCTCGCAACGAGCACGACGCCTGTGGCGTGGGCTTCGTCGCGACGCTGACGGGCATCGCCGACCACAAGATCGTCGAGCAGGCGCTCACCGTCCTGCGCAACCTGGAGCACCGCGGTGCCACCGGTGCCGAGCCGGACTCCGGCGACGGCGCGGGCATCCTGACCCAGGTCCCCGACGCGTTCCTGCGCTCCAAGGTCTCCTTCGAGCTCCCCGCCGCCGGCTCGTACGCGGTCGGCATCGCCTTCCTCCCGGACGAGGACGCCGCCGACGCCGCCGCGGTCGCCCAGGTCGAGGCCATCGCCGCGGACGAGGACCTGACCGTCCTCGGCTGGCGTGACGTCCCGGTCACCCCGGACCTGCTCGGTGCCACCGCCCGCTCGGTCATGCCGCGCTTCCGCCAGCTCTTCCTGGCCGCCGCCGCAGGTAAGGGTGACCTTACCAGCATCGAGCTGGACCGCCTGGCCTTCGTCGTGCGCAAGCGCTCCGAGCGCGAGGCCGGCGTGTACTTCCCGTCGCTCTCCGCCCGCACCATCGTCTACAAGGGCATGCTGACCACCGGCCAGCTGGAGCCCTTCTTCCCCGACCTGTCGGACCGGCTCTACGCCTCCGCCATCGGCCTGATCCACTCGCGCTTCTCCACCAACACGTTCCCGAGCTGGCCGCTCGCCCACCCGTACCGCTTCGTCGCGCACAACGGCGAGATCAACACGGTCAAGGGCAACCGGAACTGGATGACCGCGCGCGAGTCCCAGCTCGCCACCGACCTGATCCCGGCCAACAAGAACGGCCAGGGCCTGGAGCGGATCTTCCCGATCTGTACGCCGGACCACTCCGACTCCGCGTCCTTCGACGAGGTCCTGGAGCTGCTCCACCTCGGCGGCCGCTCGCTGCCGCACTCGGTGCTGATGATGATCCCGGAGGCGTGGGAGAACCACGCCACCATGGACCCGGCCCGCCGCGCGTTCTACCAGTACCACTCCAACCTGATGGAGCCCTGGGACGGCCCGGCCTGCGTCACCTTCACCGACGGCACCCAGATCGGCGCGGTCCTCGACCGCAACGGCCTGCGCCCCGCCCGCTACTGGATCACCGAGGACGGCCTCGTCGTCCTCTCCTCCGAGGTCGGCGTGCTCGACCTGGAGCAGGAGAAGGTGGTCAAGAAGGGCCGTCTGCAGCCCGGCAAGATGTTCCTCATCGACACCGCGGAGCACCGCATCGTCGAGGACGAGGAGATCAAGTCCGCCCTCGCCTCGGAGCACCCGTACGAGGAGTGGATCGCCGCCGGCCAGATCCAGCTCGCCCAGCTCCCCGAGCGCGAGCACATCGCGCACACCCACGCCTCGGTCACCCGCCGCCAGCAGACCTTCGGTTACACCGAGGAGGAGCTGCGCGTCATCATCGCCCCGATGGCGAAGACCGGCGGCGAGGCGCTCGGCTCGATGGGCACCGACAGCCCGATCGCGGCCCTCTCCGAGAAGCCGCGCCTGCTGTTCGACTACTTCATCCAGCTGTTCGCCCAGGTCACCAACCCGCCGCTGGACGCCATCCGCGAGGAGCTCGTCACCTCGCTGCTGAGCAACCTCGGCCCCGAGGGCAACCTGCTGGCCGCCGAGGCGGCCGCCTGCCGCTCGGTCGGCATCACCTTCCCGGTGATCGACAACGACGAGCTGGCCAAGCTCGTCCACATCAACGCCGACGGTGACCAGTCCGGCCTGAAGGCCGTCACGCTCTCCGGCCTCTACAAGGTCTCCGGCGGTGGCGAGGCCCTCGCCGCCCGCCTGCAGGCTATCGCGGCCGAGGCCGACGCGGCGATCGCCGACGGTGCCCGCATCGTCGTCCTCTCCGACCGCCACTCGGACGCCGAGCACGCGCCGATCCCGTCGCTGCTGCTCACCTCCGCCGTGCACCACCACCTGATCCGCACCAAGCAGCGCACCCAGGTGTCGCTGATCGTGGAGGCCGGTGACGTCCGCGAGGTCCACCACGTGGCCCTGCTGGTCGGCTACGGCGCCGGCGCGGTCAACCCGTACCTGGCGATGGAGTCCGTCGAGGACCTCGTCGCGCAGGGCACCTTCCTGACCGGCATCGAGGCCGAGAAGGCCATCAAGAACCTGATCAAGGCGCTCGGCAAGGGCGTCCTGAAGGTCATGTCGAAGATGGGCATCTCCACCGTCGCGTCCTACCGCGGCGCCCAGGTCTTCGAGGTCATCGGCCTCGACCAGCAGACCGTGGACACCTACTTCGCCGGCACCACCACGAAGCTCGGCGGCATCGGCCTGGAGGAGATCGCCAAGGAGGTGGCCGCCCGCCACGCCAAGGCGTACCCCGCCTCCGGCATCACCGCCGCGCACCGCGCGCTGGACATCGGCGGCGAGTACCAGTGGCGCCGCGAGGGCGAGCCGCACCTGTTCGACCCGGACACCGTCTTCCGCCTGCAGCACTCCACCCGCAGCCGCCGGTACGACATCTTCAAGCAGTACACCGAGCGCGTGAACGAGCAGTCCGAGCGCCTGATGACGCTCCGCGGCCTGTTCAAGCTCGACGCCGGCGCCCGCACCCCGATCTCCATCGACGAGGTCGAGCCGATCTCCGAGATCGTCAAGCGCTTCTCCACCGGCGCCATGTCGTACGGCTCCATCTCGATGGAGGCGCACGAGACGCTCGCCATCGCGATGAACCAGCTCGGCGGCAAGTCCAACACCGGTGAGGGCGGCGAGGACCCGGAGCGCCTGTACGACCCGGCCCGCCGCTCGTCGATCAAGCAGGTCGCGTCCGGCCGCTTCGGCGTCACCAGCGAGTACCTGGTCAACGCGGACGACATCCAGATCAAGATGGCGCAGGGTGCCAAGCCCGGCGAGGGCGGCCAGCTGCCCGGCCACAAGGTCTACCCGTGGGTCGCCAAGACCCGGCACTCCACCCCGGGTGTCGGCCTGATCTCCCCGCCGCCGCACCACGACATCTACTCCATCGAGGACCTGGCTCAGCTGATCCACGACCTCAAGAACGCCAACCCGGCGGCCCGCATCCACGTGAAGCTGGTCTCCGAGGTCGGCGTGGGCACGGTCGCGGCCGGCGTCTCCAAGGCGCACGCGGACGTCGTGCTGGTCTCCGGCCACGACGGCGGCACCGGCGCCTCGCCGCTCACCTCGCTCAAGCACGCGGGCGGCCCCTGGGAGCTCGGCCTCGCCGAGACCCAGCAGACCCTGCTGCTCAACGGCCTGCGCGACCGCATCGTCGTGCAGACCGACGGCCAGCTCAAGACCGGCCGCGACGTCGTCATCGCCGCGCTGCTCGGCGCCGAGGAGTTCGGTTTCGCGACCGCGCCGCTCGTCGTCTCCGGCTGCATCATGATGCGCGTCTGCCACCTGGACACCTGCCCGGTCGGCGTCGCCACCCAGAACCCGGTGCTGCGCGAGCGCTTCTCCGGCAAGCCCGAGTTCGTGGTGAACTTCTTCGAGTTCATCGCGGAGGAGGTCCGCGAGATCCTCGCCGAGCTGGGCTTCCGCACCATCGAGGAGGCCGTCGGCCACGCCGAGCACATCGACGCGACCGACGCGGTCAGCCACTGGAAGGCCGCCGGCCTCGACCTGGCCCCGCTGCTGCACGTCCCCGAGCTGCCCGAGGGCGCGGCCCTGCACAACACCACCACGCAGGACCACTCGCTCGACAAGGCCCTCGACAACCAGCTCATCGCGCTGGCCGAGGACGCCCTGGAGCGCGGCGACGCGGTGCGCATCCAGCTGCCGATCCGCAACGTCAACCGCACCGTCGGCACCATGCTCGGCCACGAGGTGACCAAGCGGTACCGCGGCGAGGGCCTGCCCGAGGGCACCATCGACGTCACCTTCACCGGTAGCGCCGGCCAGTCCTTCGGAGCCTTCGTCCCGCGCGGCATCACGCTGCGCCTGGAGGGCGACGCCAACGACTACGTCGGCAAGGGCCTCTCCGGCGGCGTGGTCATCGTCCGCCCGGCTCGGGACGCGGCCGCCATCGGCGCCGACGCCCAGAACCACGTGATCGCGGGCAACACCATCGGGTACGGCGCCACCAGCGGCCGGATCCACCTGCGCGGCAAGGCCGGCGAGCGTTTCGCCGTCCGCAACTCCGGTGCCACCCTGGTCGTCGAGGGCGTGGGCGACCACGGCCTGGAGTACATGACCGGCGGCCGGGTCGTCGTCCTCGGCGAGACCGGGCGCAACCTGGCAGCGGGCATGTCCGGCGGTATCGCGTACGTCCTGGACCTGCGCCCCGCGAACGTGAACGACGGCATGGTGGGCATCGAGGCCCCGACCGCCGCCGACCGCGAATGGCTGCGCGACACCGTGCAGCAGCACTACGAGGAGACCGGCTCCACCGTGGCCGCCGAGCTCCTGGCGGACTGGGCGAGCGGGGTCTCCCGCTTCTCCAAGATCATGCCGACCGACTACAAGGCTGTGCTCGCCGCCAAGGACGCCGCTGAGCGCGACGGGCTCTCCGAGTCCGAGACCACTCGCAAGATGATGGAGGCGGCAAATGGCTGACCCCAAGGGCTTCCTGACTACGCCCAAGCAGCTCGCCGAGCGTCGCCCCGTCGACGTCCGGATCCGTGACTGGAACGAGGTCTACGTCGAGCGCAGCCTCCTTCCGATCATCACCAAGCAGGCCGGCCGCTGCATGGACTGCGGCATCCCGTTCTGCCACAACGGCTGCCCGCTCGGGAACCTCATCCCCGAGTGGAACGACCTGACCTACCGGGACGACTGGTCCGGCGCGATCGAGCGCCTGCACGCGACCAACAACTTCCCGGAGTTCACCGGCCGCCTCTGCCCCGCTCCCTGTGAGTCGGCATGCGTGCTGGGGATCAACCAGGACGCGGTGACCATCAAGAACGTCGAGGTCACCATCATCGACAAGGCCTGGGACAACGGCGACGTCACGCCGCAGATCCCGGAGCGCCTGTCCGGCAAGACCGTCGCCGTCGTCGGCTCCGGCCCGGCCGGCCTCGCCGTCGCCCAGCAGCTCACCCGGGCCGGGCACACGGTGGTGGTGTACGAGCGCGCCGACCGCATCGGCGGCCTGCTGCGCTACGGCATCCCCGAGTTCAAGATGGAGAAGCGCCACATCAACCGCCGCGTCGAGCAGATGCGCGCGGAGGGCACCCGCTTCCGTACCGGCGTCAGCGTCGGCGAGGACATCACCGGGCAGCAGCTGCGCGAGCGCTTCGACGCCGTCGTGGTCGCCGCCGGTGCCACCACCGCCCGTGACCTGCCCGTCCCCGGCCGCGAGCTCAAGGGCATCCACCAGGCGATGGAGTACCTGCCGCTCGCCAACAAGGTGCAGGAGGGCGACTTCGTCGAGCCGCCCATCAGCGCCAAGGGCAAGCACGTCATCGTCATCGGCGGCGGCGACACCGGCGCGGACTGCCTCGGCACCGCGCTGCGCCAGGGGGCGGCCTCGGTCACCCAGCTGGAGATCATGCCGCGCCCCGGCGACGACCGGCCGACCGGCCAGCCGTGGCCGACCATGCCGATGGTCTACAAGGTGACCTCCGCGCACGAGGAGGGCGGTGAGCGCGTGTACAGCGTGAACACCACCCACTTCAGCGGCGACGAGGACGGCAACGTCCAGGAACTGCACCTCGTCGAGGTCGAGTTCAAGGACGGCCGGTTCCAGCCGATCGAGGGCACCGAGCGCGCCCTCCCGGCGCAGCTCGTCACCCTGGCGATGGGCTTCACCGGCACCGACACCGCCAACGGCCTGGTGGAGCAGCTCGGCGTCGACCTCGACGCCCGCGGCAACATCAACCGGGACGGCGCCTTCGCCACCAACGTGGACGGCGTGTACGTCTGCGGTGACGCCGGCCGCGGCCAGTCGCTGATCGTCTGGGCCATCGCCGAAGGCCGCTCCGCGGCCGCCGCGGTGGACAAGTTCCTCGGCGGCAAGACCGCACTGCCCGCCCCGATCCGCCCGACGGACCGCCCCCTGGTGGTCTGACCCGGACCGCCCGGCGCCGCATCGCCGGGCTGCACCAGCCGCCGACCCGTCAGAGCCGCCGGGCCATCGCGGTCCCTACGGCGCCTGCCCCCTCCCCGACCAAGTGGGGGGCAGGCGCCGTACTGCTTTGATCGGGCGCCCCTTCCCCCAGCCTTCGGCCGGGGGTGCCCCCGTTTCGGCACCGGCGTGCCCTTCGGCTCGGGGCGCCTGCGGTGGGGCCCGGGGTGGTTTCGCGCGGGTGTTCCCGGGTGCCTTTTTCGCCGAATCGCCTTGTGCGGGACTCCTTTTGGTACCGGTTGGGCCATCGTGTTCCGAGTGGTGGGACGGGGCGGTAGGGTCCACGGATTCGGTACCGGATGTCAGTGCCAGGTGGCAGACTGCCCGGAGAACCGGGGGCGGCGCGAACGGCGGAGGTTCACGAGCATGAGCACTACGCAGACCGGTGGCGGGACGACGGTGCGGCGCCTGATGCTGGGGTCCCAGCTGCGCCGACTGCGCGAGGCCGGCGGCGTCTCGCGGGAGGAGGCCGGGTACTCGATCCGGGCCTCCGAGTCGAAGATCAGCCGGATGGAGCTCGGGCGGGTCAGCTTCAAGGAGCGGGACGTCGCCGACCTCCTCACGCTCTACGGCGTGGCCGGCGACGCCGAGCGGGCGGCGGTGCTGGGTCTGGTCACCGACGCCAACGCGGCGTCCTGGTGGCACCCGTACGGTGACGTGCTGCCGGCCTGGTTCCAGACGTACCTGGGCCTGGAGGAGGCGGCCTCGGCGATCCGCAGCTACGAGGTGCAGTTCATCCACGGCCTGTTGCAGACCGCCGACTACGCGCGTGCCGTCATCGCGCTCGGCAACCAGACCGCTCCGGCGGAGGAGATCGAGCGCCGGGTCGAGGTGCGGGTGCAGCGCCAGGAGTTGCTGACGGGCGGGCGGGCGCCGCAGTTGCTGGCGGTCATCGACGAGGCGGCGCTGCGCCGGCCGTGGGGCGGTGCGGCCGTGATGCGCGACCAGATCGACCGGCTGACCGAGGTCGCCGAACTGCCCAACGTGGTGCTGCAGGTGATGCCGCTGGGTTTCGGCGGGATCCGGGCGGAGGGCGGGGCCTTCTCGATGCTGAGCTTCCCCGAGCCGGAGCTGCCCGAGGTCGTGTACCTGGAGCAGTTCACCAGCGCCCTGTACCTGGACAAGCCGGACCAGGTGGCCGAGTACGGCCGGGCGATGGACCGGCTGGTCACGGACAGTCTGGCGCCGGAACAGACGCTGAAACTCCTGCGAACGGTTCGCCAGGAGCTCTGATCCGTCTCAATGGTGATGGCGGGTCAGATAATCTGATCACTCGGGCTGTCGCGCTGAGAGGGATCAGATGTCCTACTTTACGGAACTGTCGCAGCAGTACATCGACGGTGAGTGGCGAACGGGCTCGGGCTCCTGGGACATCGTCGACATCGACCCGTTCAGCGGCGACAAGCTCGCCACCATCACCGTCGCCACCACCGCCGAGATCGACGACGCCTACCGCGCCGCCGAGCGTGCCCAGAAGGCCTGGAGCCAGGTCAACCCGTACGCCCGCCGGCTGGTCTTCGAGCGCGCGCTGCGCATCGTCGAGGCGCAGGAGCAGGAGATCACCGAGGCGATCATCGCCGAGCTCGGCGGCACCGCGCTGAAGGCGGCGTTCGAACTCGCCCTGTCCAAGGACATGCTGCGCGAGGCGATGCAGCTCTCGCTGCGTGCCGAGGGCCGCATCCTGCCCTCGCCGGTGGACGGCAAGGAGAACCGCCTCTACCGGCTGCCGGTCGGCGTGGTGGGCGTGATCAGCCCGTTCAACTTCCCGCTGTTCCTGTCGCTCAAGGCCGTCGCCCCGGCGCTCGCGCTCGGAAACGGCGTCGTGCTCAAGCCGCACCAGAACACCCCGATCGTCGGCGGCACCCTGATCGCGAAGATCTTCGAGGAGGCCGGGCTGCCCGCGGGCCTGCTCAACGTCGTGGTCACCGACATCGCGGAGATCGGCGACGCGTTCCTCGAACACCCCGTTCCGAAGGTCATCTCCTTCACCGGCTCCGACCGGGTCGGCCGGCACGTCGCCACGGTGGCCGCCGGGCACTTCAAGCGGACCGTCCTGGAACTCGGCGGCAACAGCGCCCTGATCGTGCTGGACGACGCCGACCTCGACTACGCCGTCGACGCGGCCGTGTTCAGCCGGTTCGCCCACCAGGGCCAGGTCTGCATGGCGGCCAACCGGGTGCTCGTGGACCGGAGCGTCGAGCAGGAGTTCACCGAGCGCTTCGTCGCCAAGATCGCCTCGCTGAAGGTCGGCGACCCGAAGGACCCGGCCACCCACATCGGCCCGCTGATCAACGCCAACCAGGCGGAGTCCCTCACCGCCGAGGTCGACCGGGCGGTCCAGGAGGGCGCCACCGCCCTGCTGCGCGGCCGGACCGTCGGCACCCTGATGGACCCGGTCGTGCTGGGCGGCCTGGCCGTCGACGCGCCGATCCTGCAGCGCGAACTCTTCGGCCCCGTCGTCCTGGTGGTGCCCTTCGACGGTGAGGACGAGGCCGTCCGGATCGCCAACGACACCCCGTTCGGGCTCAGTGGCGCGGTGCACACGGCGGACATCGAGCGGGGCGTCCGGCTCGCCCAGCGGATCGAGACCGGCATGATCCACATCAATGACGGGACCATCCACGACGAGCCGATCGTCCCCTTCGGCGGCGAGAAGAACTCGGGCGTCGGCCGGTTGAACGGCGAGTCCACCGTCGAGGCCTTCACCACCGTGAAGTGGATCTCCATCCAGCACGGGCGCAGCCGCTTCCCGTTCTGACCGTTCTGGCCGTTCTGGCCGTGCCGCCGTGCCGCCGTGCCCGGCCCGTCCCCGCCCGGCCCGCCCTCGGAGGAGGGCGGGCCGGGCAGGGGGGCGTCAGAGCCGCCAGCCGCGCCGGCCCGCCAGCCAGCGCAGCACCACCTCGCCGCTCCACGTCTGGTGGCGGCGCAGCACGGGGGAGCCCGACGGCGGGTCGGGCCGGGCGCCCTCGGTCAGGAAGTACCCCAGGAGGGCGGCCAGCGCCGCGTCGAGCTGCTCGGGGGCCGCGCCCCGGGCGGCGGGGTGCGCGGTGAACAGCCGGTCGGCGTCGTGGCCGTCCGCGTGGGCGGTCGCCAGCAGCAGCGTGAGGTCGAACCAGCTCGCGCCCAGGCGCGGCCAGTTCCAGTCGCAGATCCAGGCGCGGCCGGCGCCGTCCAGCACGACGTTGTCCCGCCGCAGGTCCTCGTGCACCACGGCGCCGCCCGCGGTGGCCGCGACCCAGCCGCTCTCCAGTACGGCGAGCCGGTCGATCAGGCCGGCCGGGAACCAGGCGGGCAGCAGCCGCGCCCCGGGGCCGCCGCCCGCCAGCTTCCGCCAGGCGTCGAAGTCGGCCTCGCCGGGGGCCGGTTGCAGCGGCAGGAGGTCGAGCGCGAGCAGCTCGGGGGTCGGTTCGGCGAGCGCCTCGGCGAGCGCGGCGCAGGCGTCCAGGGTGGCCGCCAGCTCCTCGGGCCGCCAGGGATCCGCCGGCATCCGGCCGGCCGGCACGGGATCGAAGCCCAGCACCACCCAGCCCGCGGACTCCTCGCTCCACCGCAGCCGGGGTGCGGGCACCCCGGGCGGCAGCGCCCGGTTGATCTCGGCCTCCCGGCGGTAGCAGTCGGCGATCAGGGGGTGCGCCACCGCGTCGACGGCCTTGACGAACTCCGGGCCCGACGGCCCCCGCACCAGTGCGGCGAACCCCGGCGTGAAGCCGCCGCCCGCGCTCGCCGCGGCCTCGGCCGCCCCGCCGAGCCGGTGCCCGACCGTCGCCCTGACCCGCGCGGGCAGGTCGGTCCACTGCGGGCGGGCCGCGGTGGCGGCGTAGTGCGGCCGGGGCGTGATCGTGTCGCTCATCCCGTCATGCTGCCGCGCCGGGACGGCCCGCCGCCAGCCGATTCCCCCGAGGGGGAACGCGGCAGCCCCGGGCCGCCCGTGCGGCCCGGGGCTGCTCCCGCCAGGACCGGCTAGAACACCGGCGTGCCGGCCCGCACCAGGCGCCAGGACACCGAGGCGAAGTCCGCCGGGTCGATGACGCCCTTGGCCTTCACCCAGGCGATCATCGTGTTGCGGATCTCGTTGGAGTCCGCCCACACCACCTTGGCCGCCGCGACGTGCGGGAAGTTGCCGCCGCCGTTCGCCCGGTAGTTGTTCACCGCGAGCACGAACTGCGCCGCCGGGTCCACCGGCGTGCCCTCGTACGACAGGTTGACGATCCGCGAGCCGACCGGCTGCGAGATGTCGATGTCGTACGAGACGCCGTACACCGAGTCGTAGTTGTAGTCCGGCGTGGCCTGCTGGTTGGTCAGCGTGGCGACGTCCACCGGCGCGCCCGGGGCGAGCTGCGCGAAGTACTTCGCCGAGAACTCCAGGTAGTCCTTGATCTGCGCGCCCGTCAGGACGCGCGCCTCCAGGGTGTTCTCGTAGATGTACAGCCCGGCCGCGTCGCGGAGCTTCACCTCGCCGGCCGGGATCAGCGCCGTCCGGTTGAACGGCGCGGCCTGCGCCAGCACCGGCAGGCTCGCGTACGCGGTCGTGGCGAGCGCCGCCCGCACCGTGTCGGCCTGCACCCGCCCGATCAGGTCGATGATCGGGGTGTCCTTGAACGGCGCCTCGGAGATGGAGAGTTCGCTCTTGCAGGTGCCGATCACCTGGTTGACGTACTCGACCACCTTCTTGTGCTGCCCGGACATCGCGTCCACGATCTCCGGGTCCTCCGCCACCGTGTTGGAGTTCAGCACCCGGGAGGTCAGGGTGACCAGCTTCCACCCGCCCTGGTCGAACTCGACCTCGAAGTCGAAGCAGGTCAGCCGCTGCCCCCAGCACAGCGGCTCGGAGAGCACGACCGTCTTCCCGGTCTCCTTGTTGACGATCAGCCGCTGGGCCACCTCCTTGTGGGTGTGGCCCACCAGCACCGCGTCGATGCCGGCGACCGTCGCGGCCATCTCGCCGGACGCGTCCTCGGGCCAGGGCAGCTGGTCGCCGTACGTGGTCGCCTCGTCGATGCCGGAGTGCGCCGACACCACGACGATGTCCGCGCCCGCGGCCTTCATCCGGGGGACGTACTTCTTCGCCATCTCGACGATGCCGGGGAAGACCATCTTGCCCGCGACGTTCGCCTTGTCCCAGATCGCGATGCCCGGGTTGGTCAGGCCCAGGATGCCGACCTTCAGCGGGCGGCCGTGGCCGAGGTGCAGCTCCTTGATGATGTACGGCTTGAACGCGGGCTTCTCGTTCTTCGCGTACAGCGCGTTCGCGCCCAGCAGCGGGAACTCCAGCTGCTCCTCGAAGGCCCGCAGGGTCGGGATGCCGTAGTTGAACTCGTGGTTGCCGAGCGCCGCCGCGTCGTAGCCCATGAGGTTCATGGCGAGCGCCATCGGGTGCTCGGGGGCGGTGTCCGCGTCGGTGGCGATCGGGTCGACCCGGGCGTAGTAGTACGTCAGCTGGGTGCCCTGGATGATGTCGCCCGCGTCGATGAGCAGGGTGCGGTCCCAGCCCTTCTCCTCGCGGACCTGGTTGGCCAGGGTGGAGATCTTGGCGAGGCCGACGTCGTTGTGCGCCTTGTCGGCGTAGACCGCGTCGGTGAAGTAGTCCCAGTTGAGCACCCGGCCGTGCAGGTCGGTGGTGCCCATCACGGTGAAGGCCTCCTTCTTCGCCTTCTTCCGGTCCTGCGCACCCCGCTGGTCGGCGCCCGCGGCGGCCGCGGGGGAGGCGGCGGCGGCCGAGACGCCGCCGGCCAGGGCGGCTCCGGCGGCGGTCACGGCGGAGCGGGTGACGAAGTCACGGCGGTTCAGGGGCATCAACGACTCCAGGGGGACTGCAGACGGACCGTCAACGGAAGTGACGCGCGTAGAGGAACGCGCGTAGAAGTCTGCCCCGTCACGACCCCGCCCCGATAGCCCCCGGACGTTTCCAACAGGTGAGATCTTGGCGACCCCGCAATGACGGCGGGCACCGGCCGGCGCCCGCCGCACCACGGGCCCGGTCAGATGTAGCCCTCGCGCAGCGCGTACGCGACCGCGTGGGCCCGGTTGCGCAACTGGAGACGGGTCGTCAGCCCGTGCAGCACGTTCTTCACCGTCCGCTCCGAGTAGGACAGCTTCGCCGCGATCTCCGACGTGTCCCACCCCTCCGCCACCAGCCGCAGGATGTCGGCCTCCCGCTCCGAGATCCCCGGCGGGGTGAACCCCGGCAGCCCCTGCACGCTCCGCTGGAGCCGCCCCATCTGGACGATCAGCCGGCCCAGCAGGTCGGCCGGCAGGTCACCGTCGCCCCGCGCCGCCGCGAGCACCGCCTGCCCCAGCCGGGCGGCCGTCGCCTCCCGCCGCCACAGGATCGCCGCCACCCCGCACTCGACGGCCTCCAGCAGCTCCGCCTCCCGCATCCGCTCGACCACGAGCACCACCCGGGTGTCGCCGCCCCGCACCAGCCTGCGCAGAGCCGCGGTCACCGTCGCGTCCACGGTCTCGGCCAGCAGCACGGCGACCGCCCCCGGCCCCGCCGGCGGCTCGTCGGTCAGCTCCACCGCGGCGCACTGCCTGAGCTGGCTGGCCGCGCCCGCCCGCGAGATCGGATCCGCCGCGTGGACCACCACCGGAATCCGGACGCCGGGGCGCACCCCCACCCGGACGCCGCCGCGGACCGCGGCGCGCCCGGCACCGGCCGCACCGCCGTTGACGGCTCCCGTCGCGCCGCCGTGCAGATCGACCCGTACGTCGCCCCGCCTGTCGGACCTGACGGCGCTCTCGGCCTGCAGGACAGTCATAGGTCCCCCTCCTGATGCCCGGCCCGCCTCCGCCCGGCTGCGCTGCTGCTGAGAGAGTTGTCTGCATGCGCCTGACAGTGGAGCGGGCCCACGATGTGGAAGGGACCCGGGCAGATGGCGCCCCGACCCCCGCACCCATGCTCCCCGCACACCGGCCCGCCCGGCCATCGTGGTGCACCACGAGATCGGGCGGGCCGTCACCGGCGGTGCGACGAAGCTCACAGCGCGGACCGGCGGGGTGATGCAACGTCAGGACCCCGGGCCGCGTCGGGGCAGTAGACGCTCGTCCGGCCCGGTCCTCACCCGGCGCCTCGGCAGAGGGGAGCACGATGACCAGCGCCGCCACCGCAGGACCCACGAACACGGCCACCAGCACGGCCACGAGCACCGGCACCGGTACGGGCGGCCGGGCCGCCGCCGGCGCCGGAGCCCCGGGGCGGCGCCCCGGCCTGCACGCTGTCCCGTCCCAGGCCCCCGCCGGCCCGCCCCCCGGAGCCCGCACGCCGCCGGCCGCACCACCCCGGCTGGCCGAGCGCGAGGAGCCGCTCGCCCGCGCCGCCGCGATGGCGCAACGCGCCCGCCAGGGCCACGGCGGCGTCCTGCTGCTCACCGGCGCCCCCGGCAGCGGGCGCAGCGCCCTGCTCGCCGCCGTCGCGGCCCGGCAGGCCGCGGAGGGCATGACCGTCCTGCGGGCACGATGCTCGGCGGACGAGTCGGACAGTCCGTACGCCGCGGCCCGGCAACTGTTCAACCCCGGGGCGCGGTCCCGCGGCCTGGCCGCCCGCACACCCGGCGCGACCGGGCTCGCCGCACTGCCGCCGGACACCGGCCACGACCCCGAGGCCGACCTCTGGGACCTGCTGCTCCTGCACGCCTCCCACCGCCCGCTGCTGCTCGCCGTCGACGACGTCCAGCTCGCCGACACCCGCTCGCTGCGCTGGCTGCACCAGGTCTGCCGGCGGATCGACCGGCTGCCCGTCCTGCTGGCCGTGACCGAACCCCGCCTGCCCGGACCCGGCGCCCCCGTACCCGGCTTCGCCCGCACCCTGGCCGCCCCGCTCACACAGTCCTGTCGGATCGGCCCGCTCGGCCCGCGCTCCGCCGCCCAACTCGCCCACCGGCGCCTGGGCGCCCCCGTACCCCGCCCGCTGCTGGACGACTGCCTGCGCGCGACCGGCGGGAACCCGCTGCTGCTGGACGCCCTGCTCACCGACCTGCACGCCCTGCCCGCCACCCCGGACACCCTGCCCGCCACCAGCGCCGGACTCCCCGCCGGAACCTTCCTCGACGCGGTCGACCTCTGGCTGCACAACGCCGGCCCCGACGCCGCCGAAGCCGCCCGCACCCTCGCCCAGCTGGCGGGCCACCGCAGCGCGGACCCGGCCGGCCCCGCCGCCGAGCTGGCCGAACTCACCGGCGGCGACCCCGGCCGGCTGGCCGGCTGGCTGGCCGGCCTCACGGCGCAGGGCCTGCTCACCACCGCCGAGGACGGCCGGTGGCCCCGGTTCGGCCACCCGCTGCTCCGCGAGGCCCTGCTGGCCGGCCGCCCGCCCGCCCGCCGCGCCGAGGTGCACCGCGCCGCCGCCCTGCTGCTGCACCGGCGCGGCGACCCGGACGACCTGGTCGCCGGACACCTGCTGCACACCCCGGCGGTCGGCGAACGGTGGGCCGCCGACGCGCTGCTCGGCGCGGCCCGCGCCGCCCGGCGCGAAGACCGGCCGCAGCGCGCCGCCGAGCTGCTGCGGCGAGCCCTGGACGAGCCGCTCCCCACCCGCCGCCGGGGCGCCACCCTCACCGAACTCGGCTGCCTGGAAGTCGCCCTGGGCGCGGCCGGACACGCCGCCGGCATCCGCCACCTGGCCGAGGCGGTGCACCTCCAGCACTCCGACGAAGGGGTCTTCACCGCGGCCAACGCCCTCGGCGCCGCCCTCGCCGCCCGGGGCGAGACCGCCGCCGCCCTCGAAGTACTGGAGGAGCTCGCCGAGCGGTTCGCCGACCGGGAGGACCTCACCCGCGCCGTCCAGGCCGCCGCCGCCCTGATCTCCTCCCACGACGGGGACAGCTGGCTGCAGGTCGTCGAGGGCCTGCGGCGGATCGCCCGCACACCCCGGATCGCGCCGGCCGCCCGGGCGCTGCTCACCGAGTTCGACTCGACCAGCGGCGTGCTGTCCGCGGCCGAGGTCACCGAGCGCGTCCAGGAGCTGTGCAGCGCCCCGCCCGACCCGTTCTCCCAGCACTACGTGCTCGCCTCGGCCGCCACCCTGGCCCAGTGGACGGAGCAGCTCCCCGAGGCCGACCGGCTGGTCCGCGAGGGCATGGCCGCGTACCGCGGCCCGCTGCTGCACCCCGGCTACCAGTGCCTGCTGAGCGTCCGGGCCGAGAGCCGGGTGATGCGCGGCGAGTACGGCCGGCTGCTCGACGAGTGCGGGCTGCCGGACGACACGGGGGATCCCGCGGCCGGCCACCGGGCCCTGCTGGCGCAGGGCAACGCCCACCTGGTGGCCCAGGCCGTCATCGCGCTGACCGAGAGCGGACGCCTGGCGCAGGCCCGCGAACTCGCCCGCTCCGCCGAGGCCGGCGGGGCCCAGGGCTCCTGGGAGTGGAACGAGTACCTGTACGCCCGGGGCCTGCTCCAGCTCGCCTCGGGCCGGCCGGCGACAGCCCTGGAGGACCTGCTGGAGTGCGGCCGCCGCCAGCGGGAACGGCAGGTGGAGAGCCCGATCGTGACACCGTGGCGCTCCGCCGCCGCCGACTGCCAGGTCCTGCTCGGC
Organism: Kitasatospora sp. NPDC057223; assembly: GCF_042669755.1. NCBI lineage: Bacteria > Bacillati > Actinomycetota > Actinomycetes > Kitasatosporales > Streptomycetaceae > Kitasatospora > Kitasatospora sp. NPDC057223. The sequence continues at coordinate 72,025 of NZ_JBHUWW010000022.1, forward strand.
CTGCCCGGCCCGGCCGTGTCGCTGGCCACCGAGGAACTGCGGCTCGCCCGGATCTGGGGCACCCCCCGGACGATCGGCCGGGCCATGCGCGCCCTCGGCTCCGCCACCGGCGGCCGGCAGGGGCTGGCGCTGGCCGCCGAAGCGGTGGCACTCCTGCGGGACGCGTCCGTCGACACGGAGCTGATCCCGGCCCTGATCACCCACGGCCGGCTGCTCGGCGCCGCCGGCCGCCGGGCCGCCGCCCGCCAGACCCTGCGTGAGGCGGCCACCCGGGCGGAGCGGCTCGGCGCCGTCCGGCTGCGCTCCGCCGCCGAGGACCTGCTGCACGAGTGGGGAGCCCGTCCGACCAAGGACTGCCACACCGGCGCCCCCGCCCTCACCGGCAGCGAGCAGCGGATCTGCCGCCTCGCCGTCGCCGGCCACTCCAACGCCGAGATCGCCGCTCTGCTGCACCTGGCCGTCCGTACGGTCGAGACCCATCTCACCAACAGCTTCCGCAAGTTGGGCATCCGGCGGCGGGCCGAACTGGCCGGCCGCTTCGAGCGGCCGGACCCGCCCCCGGAGTGAACCCGGCCGGGCACGACCGGCTCACCCCTCCTCAGAGAAACCCCTGGTGGGCCAGCTCGATGCTCTCGGTCGCCGCCCCGGCGCCCGCCGGGTCGTACGAGGGGCCCGTCCAGCGCACCACGACCACCTCGCGCAGCGCCCAGGTCGCCAGCACCGGTTCGGCCGCCGCCTCCGGTGCCACCGCGGTGATCCGCGCACTGCTCCGGGCCACCTGGGCCGGCAGCTTCGCGAGAAAGCGCGACACCTTCGCAGTGTCCGCGGTCAGCCGCCGGGAGAGCGTCACATTGGTGTAGCTGAACCTGACCGGCACCTGCGACGGGAACGCATCCTCGGCCCCGGGCCGCTGCTCCAGCTCCACCCGGGCGCCGAGCCCGCTGCACGCGGTGAAGTCACCCAGGTCGATGCCGCTGATCTGCAACCGGAACTGAAGACCGGTGCCGGGCTGGGGGAGGGTCACGGTCGGGCTCTTCCTGTCTTCGGCGGTCGCAGCGGAACCGGCGGCCGCGGGGACGCTCACCGCCCACCACCCGGAACCGCCCCGGGTGCGCCGTTGACCGGCTCCGCGGGCCCCGGGGGAAGTGGGCCCGCGGACGGCCGGAGCGGCCCACCGCCCGGGGCGGCGGGCGCCGTGGCAGGCACACCGATGCCTCCTCGGCGGCGGCTCCGGTGCACTGCACAGCCTGTCCCGCCCGGCAGCGCGCGGGAACGTCCGTCCGGCTCCCCACCGGGGCAGCCCCCGCTGCCCGATCGGGCAACTACCGCAGAGCGGCGGCCATCCGCTGCACCTCGCGCCCCAGCGCCACCGCCGGATCCACCCCACCCGGCGCCCAGCGCTCCCACGCCCGCGCCCGCAGGTACCCGTCCACCGCCAGCGGCAGCTGCTCGCCGACCACGTGCTCGGCCGCCCGGAGCCACTCGGCCCGCGGCGAGCGGGCCTGGCCGGCCGCCGTCGCCAGCAACTCGTCCACCCCGGCCGACCAGGGCAGGTCGGCATCGGCCAGGTACGCCTCCAGGTCCGCCAGCGCGGCCCGCAACTGCGCAGCCCGCAACTGCGCGCCGGCCGGGGCCGGGACGGGCACCCTCGCGGGAGCGGGAGCGGGAGCGGGAGCGGGAACGAGTACGGCGCCGGGGCCGGGCACCGCAGCAGGCACGGCCGCCGGAGCCTCGGCCCCGGCGCCCCCCGCCGGGCCGCGCCCGGGTGCCAGCAGCGCCCCGACCCCGTACAGCCCCGCGACCACCGCCGGCCACCACGGCCCCGCCACCCCCGTGAAGTGCAGCACCAGCCCGGCCGCGCCCCCCGCGCAGCCGGCCAGGTTGCGGGCCGACTCCAGATACCCCAGGAACCCCCTACTGGTAGCCACGGATCTCCTCGAACGCCCCCTCCAGCGACCCCGTGCCGTCGAAGAGCTTCCCGCCCGTCAGGTCCGCGATCCCCTGCAACTGGCCCTTCGCCGCGTCCCCGAACAGGATCGGGAACACCGGCACCTCCCGCTCCGAAGGCGGCAGCCCCTGGTAGAACCCCTTGAAGTCGCCGGCCGACGCCCCCTCGTTGCTCTCCCCGTCCGTCATCAGCACGATCGACGTGAACCGGTCGTCCTTCGCCGTCGACTGCTGGCGCTCGATCACCCGGTAGGCCTCCTCCAGCGAGCTGTACACCGCCGTACCGCCGAGCGCGGTCAGCGCCTGCACGTCCGCGTCGATCGCGGCCAGCTCCGCCTGCGGATCCTGCTCCGGCACCGAATGCGTACGCGTCGACTTCACCTTCGACGCGAAGGAGATCAGCGACACCTCCTCGCGGTCCCGGAACCGCCGCACCCCCCGGGTGTCGTCCGCCCCCGTCAGGCGCCCCATCGCCGACTTCAGCGCGGCCAGCCGGTCACCCGCCATCGAACCCGAGGTGTCCAGCACGTACACCGTCCGCGAAGGCCGCCGCAGCTCGTTCTGGTACGAGGCCAGCAGCCCGTCCGCCACCGCCTTGCTGCCCGGGAACGGCAGCTCCCGCCGCCGGTCCGTCGGCAGACCGGCCGCCGGCGCGACCCCCGGCGCCACCGGCCGCCGCAACGTCAGCTCGGAGATCCGCCGCTGCACGTCCTCCTTCAGCAGGTACGCGGTCAGCCGCTGGTACGAGTCCCGCTCACGCTGCCCCGAGGACGCCAGCAGCGCCAGCGGGTAGTCCGCCGACACCACGCCGTCCACCGGGCGCACCACCGTCAGCTGGGCGTCCGCCGGCAGCGTCCGGTTCAGCGACAGCAGCACCGACTCGTAGTTCACCAGCGCCCCGATCCGGCCCGGCTCCGCCCGGCCGTACGCCTGCGCCAGCCAGCCGGAGGATCCCGAGGTCAGCTTCTGCCCGGCGAAGAACTGCTTCAGCGACGGCGCCGCCTTCTGCACGTCCGCGTCCGTCAGCGCCGAACCGGCGCCCGAGAACGCCGAGGCCACCGCCACCAGCGCCGAGAACCCCGAGTTGGACCGCGACGGGTCCGACATGCCGTACGAGAGCTTCCCCGCCGACGCCGCCTCGCCGACCTGCGCCCACGACACCTTCGAGCCGTCCCCCCAGCCCAGCTCCGCCAGCACCGACGTCCGCACCCCGACCGCCACCGGCGACACCATCACCGGTGTCTCGGAGAGCAGCTTCGCCTTCCCGCCGTCGTCCAGGCGCAGATAGTGGTCGGACGGGAACCACACCGCGTCGTACTTGCCGTCCGCCCGGCCCGAGGCCACCGCCTCGGCCCCGTCCAGCGAACCCGTCCAGGCGAACTGCACGCTCACCCCGGTGGCCTTCTTCGCCTCCTCCAGGACGGGCGCCATGTCCTGCAGCTCACTGCCGGCCAGCACCCGCAGCACCCCGGCCTGCGGCGCCGGATCCACCGTCGCCACCGCCGAGCCGGTGCCCGGCGGGGTAGGAGCGGCGGTGCCGCCGCCCGAGGTGCACCCCGCCAGCGCCAGCGCCAGCCCCGCCAGCAGGACCCGCCCCGCCACGGTCCGCTTCGCCGCCGTTCCCGTCACCTTCACCCCTTCACGCCCTTGGCCGCCTCGACCAGCTGATCCAGCACATCGGCAGCGGGCACCGGCGCCTGCTGCACCCCCGCGGCGGAGAGATCCGGCGCGTACACCGGCCCCGCCGACGCCGCGGCACCCGCAGCACCCGTCGCCGCCGCCCCGTCGTGCACGGCCCTGCCGAACGCCGCCGGATCGGCCTGCGGACGGAACCCGAACTTCGCCTCCAGCGTCCGCAGTTTCTGGTTGTCCCGCAGCAGCTCCGCCATCCGCCGGCCCGCGTCGCTCAGGCCCACCACCGTGTGGTCACTCGAAACGGTGGTGTCCGGGTACAGCACGACCAGATCCCCCGTCGAACCCCCGTGCGCCGTCAGCGCCGCCACCTGCGACTCGTACACCAGCACCAGCGGACTCCCCACCCCCGACAGGAAATCCTTGAACGGCTCGTCACTGCTGACCTTCTGCGCCCCCTGCATCGCCGTCACCTTGCGCACCAGGTCCTTCACCCGGGCCACCCCCCCGGCGTCCGAGACCACCCGCCGCTCGTTCGCCAGGTACGACATCGCCGCCAGGTGCAGCGCACCCGACGAGGACGTCGCCGGATCCGTCGTGGTCAGGTACACCGCACCCGCCAACTCCGCATGGCCGGCCGTGTCCTTCAGCTCCTGCCAGGTACGGTCCGCCCGCACCGCGGCCAGGTACTGGTCCATCTTGAACGTCCACACGCCGGTGTCGGCCTGCTGCGCCGCCAGCCCGTTGCTGCGCAGCACCTGGGCGGTGGACGCGTGCGCGATCACCACCAGCGGCGAGTAGAACGGCCGGACCGGCTCGCCGGGGATCTTCTCCTTCGCACTGATCACCTGGGCCGGCGACAGGCTCGCCGGGAACGCGAAGTCGTACCCCTTCAGGTCGGTCCCGGTCATCCGCCAGGAGCCGACGGTGTCCGGGGGAGTGATCTGCAGCCCCTGGGCCCGGAACTCGGCGATCACCTCCGGGTCCGCGAAGAACTCCCGCTTCTCCGAGCCGATCAGGCCCTTGACCACGGTCAGCTGCGGACCGGACGACGGCTTGTGCAGCACCGCGAACACGACCCCGCCCAGCAGTACCAGCGCGGCAAGCACGCTGCCCACACGTCTCATGGCGAACGCATCCCCCTCGGCCTCGCCCTGCGATCCATTCCGGATCCGAAGCGTCCCGCCGGGCCGGGAGCGGCGGCCGACGAGGGGGTGAACCAGGGGTGAACAAGCCTTCACGGAACGGCATCAGAAACGCCACGGACCGGGGTGGAGGCCGACGGCAACTCGCACTGTGCGCACTGAAAGTCACGATGTGTCAGATTGTTCAACGAACCTTCCGGCAACGGTCACCGGGTCGTCCGACGGAACGTCGTTGTTACGCACGGGTAATGCCTACGCTCAGCAGTATGCGCCGAGCAAAAATCGTCTGTACCCTCGGGCCCGCCACCGACTCGTACGACCAGATCAAAGCCCTGGTCGACGCCGGCATGGACATCGCCCGACTGAATCTGAGCCACGGCTCCCACATCGAGCACGAGGAGCGCTACCGCCGGGTCCGCAAGGCCGCGGACGAGACCGGCCGCAGCGTCGGCATCCTCGCCGACCTTCAAGGCCCGAAGATCCGCCTGGAGACGTTCGCCGAAGGGCCCGTACTTCTCGAACGCGGCGACGAGTTCACCATCACCACCGAGGACGTCACCGGCGACCGCGACATCTGCGGAACCACCTACAAGGGCCTCGCCGCCGACGTCACCCCCGGGGAACGCATCCTCGTCGACGACGGCCGGGTCTGCCTGGAGGTTGCCCGCGTCGACGGCCCGCGCGTGCACTGCACCGTCATCGAAGGAGGCCTGGTCTCCGACCACAAGGGCCTCAACCTCCCCGGCGTCGCCGTCTCGGTGCCCGCGCTCAGCGACAAGGACGTCGCCGACCTGCGCTGGGCCCTGCAGACCGGTGCCGACCTCATCGCGCTCTCCTTCGTCCGCAGCGGGAGCGACATCGAGGAGGTCCACCGGGTGATGGCCGAGGAAGGGCGCTTCCTCCCCGTCATCGCCAAGATCGAGAAGCCGCAGGCCGTCGACAACCTCGAATCCATCGTCGACGCCTTCGACGGCATCATGGTGGCGCGCGGAGACCTGGGCGTGGAGATGCCCCTCGAACAGGTCCCGCTCGTCCAGAAGCGCGCGGTCAAGCTCGCCAAGCGCAACGCCAAGCCGGTCATCGTCGCCACCCAGATGCTCGACTCGATGATCCACGCCTCCCGCCCGACCCGCGCCGAGGCCTCCGACGTCGCCAACGCCGTCCTCGACGGCACCGACGCCGTGATGCTCTCCGGCGAGACCTCGGTCGGCAAGTACCCCGTCGAGACCGTCCGCACCATGGCCCGCATCATCGAGGCCTCCGAGGAGGAGGGGATCGCCGCCGGCCTCCCGCCCCTCACCGCCACCAACAAGCCCCGCACCCAGGGCGGGGCCGTCGCCCGCGCGGCCGCCGAGATCGGCGACTTCCTGAACGCCAAGTACCTCGTCGCGTTCACCCAGAGCGGCGACACCGCCCGCCGCCTCTCCCGCTACCGCTCACCCATCCCCGTGCTCGCCTTCACCTACGAGCCCGCCGTCCGCAGCCAGCTCGCCCTCACCTGGGGCATCGAGACCTTCCTCGGCCCCTTCGCCCCCACCACGGACGAGATGGTCGAACAGGTCGACGCCGCCCTCGTCGGCCTCGGCCGCTGCCAGAAGGGCGACATCGTCGTCATCACCGCCGGCTCCCCGCCCGGCCTGGCCGGCTCCACCAACCTCGTCCGCGTCCACCACGTCGGCGAACTCGACAACTGAGCCGATCCGTACGGCGCGGCCCCGGCGACCGGGCCGCGCCGCACGGTCAGTACTTGGCCCCGATGTGCTCGTCCATCAACGCCACGGAGGCCCGGCGGGCGACGGAGACGTTGACCGCGTCACCGGCCCGGCGGGTGGTCTTCCACTCGACGCCGACGGCGTCCAGCGTGCCGGTGAAGATGCGGACGATGTCCGCGGACGTGTTGGTGAAGAAGTACCGCGGGTACTCGTGCCGGCGGACGACGCCGTCCACCGTGCGGGTGGCCCAGTTGGTGATCCGGCAGCCGTCGGAGTGGATCAGGCCCCGCAGCAGTTCCCAGGGGTGCGCGTCGACGATGTGTTGCTGCCAGGGCTCCAGGGCTATCAGGCGTTCGTGCTTCTTGCCGGGGCCGTGCTGCGGAAAGTAGCAGGGCAGGTGCTTGGAATAGACCTTGACGTCGTGGCAGCCGATCCGGCGCACCCGGCAGGGTGAGTTGTTCGGCAGGACCTGACGCATGGCTTCTTCGACCGAATTCATGATTCCGGGCCAATTGTCGTCGCACGTGACGGCCAGGTTCGGCACCCGGTGCTGTTTGGGCTGGATGATGTGCCCGTCGCCCAGGTACAGCCCCAGCAGGTAGGAGTACGCGTCCCCGGACAGCGGGTCGTTGTAGCAGCTCGCGCAGGTCGAGCGCTTCCGGCCCGGCAGCTCGCCCCGTTTGGCGAGGTCTTCGTGCTTCCACCAGGAGACCGTGCCTGCGGGGACGCCGAGGAGTCGTGCGACGTCGCTGTTCCTTCGCCCCTGGCGAAGCAGGAGAACGGCCTGCTGGCGGATCGAGTTCTCGGTCATGCCGCACATGCTGCGCGGGGGTCCAGGTACGGGGTGCGGAAAGTCGAGCATTCCACTCAAGGTGGTGAATACCGGATTCTCGCTGTAACGCCCAATTCGGACCTGCTGGGTGCCGGGTGCGGGACTCGAACCCGCAAGCCCTCTCGGGCAGATGTGTTTGAGACATCCGTGTATGCCATTCCACCAACCCGGCGGGGTTAGTCCCGACAGAGCATACCGGGTGTGTGCCACCGGGTGGGCCTAGGTACCCTCATTGATGCAGCACCCCGCCGGACCGAGGAGCCCCGTGAGCACCGCCGACGAGCAGCCAGAGCCGCTTGAGACCTATTCGTCCCAGATCACCCGGATTGTCATCGCCGAGGACGAGGCGCTGATCCGCCTCGACCTGAAGGAGATGCTCGAAGAAGAGGGTTATGTCGTCGTCGGTGAGGCCGGGGACGGTGCCACGGCGCTGAAGCTGGTCGAGGAGCTCCGTCCCGACCTGGCGATCCTGGACGTGAAGATGCCCGTCCTGGACGGCCTGTCGGCCGCCGAGCAGATCCACGCCGCGCACCTGGCGCCCGTCCTGATGCTGACGGCGTTCTCGCAGCGCGAGCTGGTGGACCGGGCGCGCGACGCCGGGGCGATGGCGTACATCGTGAAGCCGTTCAGCAAGAGCGACCTGGTGCCCGCGATCGAGATGGCGGTCTCCCGCTACACCGAGATGCGGACGCTGGAGGAGGAGATCGCCGACCTCACGCAGCGGCTGGAGACCCGCAAGCTGGTCGACCGGGCGAAGAGCGTGCTGCAGACGAAGTTCGGGCTGACCGAGCCGGCGGCGTTCCGCTGGATCCAGAAGACGTCGATGGACCGCCGGATGACCATGGCCGCCGTTGCGGAGGCCGTGATCGAGGAGGGTGTCGCGCAGGACAAGAAGAAGGCGGACGAGGCGCCGGCCGAGAGCTGAGCGCCGCCCGCCGTACGCCGAAGGGCCCGACCGTGACGGTCGGGC